>NZ_CAWPAV010000071.1:0-12500 GCF_963885725.1 Proteus sp. G4380 | reverse complement strand
TAGGAGTCTGGGCCGTGTCTCAGTCCCAGTGTGGCTGATCATCCTCTCAGACCAGCTAGAGATCGTCGCCTAGGTGAGCCTTTACCCCACCTACTAGCTAATCCCATATGGGTTCATCCGATAGTGCAAGGTCCGAAGAGCCCCTGCTTTGGTCCGTAGACATTATGCGGTATTAGCCACCGTTTCCAGTAGTTATCCCCCTCTATCGGGCAGATCCCCATACATTACTCACCCGTCCGCCGCTCGTCAGCAAGAAAGCAAGCTTTCTCCTGTTACCGCTCGACTTGCATGTGTTAGGCCTGCCGCCAGCGTTCAATCTGAGCCATGATCAAACTCTTCAATTAAAAGTGTTTGATGCTCAAAGAAATCGAAAACTTAGCTTATTCATTATATGAATTAACTTGTTAGTCACTCTTCAAGACTTGATACATCTAATTTTTTAGAAGATATCGTCTCTGCGAGTGCCCACACAGATTGTCTGATAATTTGTTAAAGAGCAGTGCAACTGTCGCTGCCGTTTCCGGTCTTCTGCGTTGTTGCGAGGAGGCGTATATTACGCTATTCCTCTGAAGAGTCAAGAGTTTTTTCAAACTTTTTTCTTTTCTCTTCCCTTTCCGTCGTTGCTGTTGTCAGCTCATCGTCGGTCAGTGGGTGCGCATTATAGGGGCTTCTCAGATTAGCGCAAGTATTTATTTCAATTTTTTTTCTGTTCGCTCTATTTTTCAACAAAACGAATGAAAATGCTCTAATTTTACACTGATAGATTAAAATCCAAACAGCTTTATTGCTATTACTCACGTAATATAGAAAGCAAATTATGGTAAAGGTAACTATTATTATGCAACTAAGCGAACAACGCTCAGCATCCCAAAAAAATCTTTCTTATATTGTTGCTGAAAAGCTAGGTAAACAAATACTTTCTGGATACTACGAACCTGAATCTTTATTACCTGGTGAGATAGAACTCGCTGAACTACTTTCAGTCAGTCGAACTGTTATTCGTGAAGCAATAAAAATGCTAGCTGGAAAAGGTATGTTACTACCTCGCCCAAGAATAGGTACTCGAGTTACGCCAATGCAAAATTGGAATCTATTAGATAATGATTTACTTAATTGGTGGATAGATAGCGGTGAGTTTAATAAGGTGAGTCATTATTTCCATCATGTTCGTTTAGCAATAGAACCTCAAGCCTGTTATTTAGCTGCATTACATGCTTCAGAGACACAAAAAGAGTCGCTATTATTTCTAGCTACAGAAATGCAGCTACTCAAAGATAACTTTAACCGTCAGCATTGGTTAGATATTGATACACAATTTCACTATCTAATCTATCAAGCCAGTGGCAATCCATTTTTTGCTTCTTTTGGTTCTCTTTTTCTATCTGCCTACAAAAAATATTTTGATTTAATTGTTGGCAATGAAACAGTACAGCCTGAAACTCATAATCAAATTGTACAAGCGATTATAGAAGGAGATGGAAATAGAGCGCGTGATCTTTGTTTAATACTATTAATAAATGACTGAGTATTTTTAATACGATTTTATTGTCTTTTTGTTTATACTGGCTAATAAGCTAAATATAAAAGAAAGACGGTATCTGTTACATGTTAAAATCCGCCAAAAATATGTCAGGGTTGCCCTGGATCGCTGCAATGGCTTTTTTTATGCAGTCATTAGATGCGACTATATTAAATACGGCACTCCCTGATATAGCTAAAAGTCTTAATCACTCCCCTCTCGCCATGCAATCAGCCGTAATTAGCTATACTTTAACGGTAGCTTTATTAATTCCTGTAAGTGGATGGTTAGCTGATAGATTTGGGACTCGCAAGATTTTCATTATCGCCGTTTCACTCTTTTCTGGCGGTTCATTATTATGCGCACTTTCTCCTAACCTTGCTTTTTTGGTAATTTCGCGGGTTATACAAGGAATAGGTGGTGCAATGATGATGCCGGTTGCTCGTCTTGCTTTATTAAGAGCTTATCCTCGTAGCGAACTCCTTCCCATTCTTAACTTTGTCACCATGCCGGGGCTTGTGGGGCCAATTGCGGGTCCATTATTGGGAGGGATCCTTGTCACCTATGCTTCTTGGCATTGGATATTTATTATTAATATTCCTATTGGCTTACTTGGTATTTTTTACGCCATAAAACATATGCCTAATTTTACGATGCCAAAACGTAAATTTGACTTACTCGGTTTTATTTTCTTTGGTTTTGGTTTAGTCATGTTATCCGTCAGCCTCGATCTTTTTGGCGATAAAAACATCTCTCGATATATCCCTCTTGCGGTGATTTTAGGTGGCTTCTTTTTACTCGGTCTCTATATCAATCACGCTAAACGCCACCAGCAACCCTTAATACCATTAAATATATTCAAAACACGGACTTTCTCTGTCGGTATTGCGGGTAATATCGCAACGCGCTTAGGAACAGGATGCATTCCTTTCTTAATGCCACTGATGTTACAAGTAGGTTTTGGCTATCCTGCTATTATCTCAGGTATGATGATGGCACCAATGGCTTTGGGCTCTATACTCGCCAAATCCTTTGTGACAAAAGTCTTAGTGACATTTAGCTATCGCCGGACACTATTTGGAATAACCATTATTATAGGTCTGATGATTGCACAGTTTTCCTTACAATCACCTGATATGTCTATTTATTACCTAGTATTACCACTCTTTTTATTAGGTGTTGTCATGTCAATTCAATTTACTTCGATGAATACTATTTCACTCGCTGACTTAACTGACAATAATGCCAGTTCAGGCAATAGTGTTTTAGCCGTCACTCAACAACTAGCGATTAGTTTTGGTATTGCAGTAAGTGCTTCTATCTTAAATTATTTTGATGCAGAAAATGCCGGCTCTACGGTAGATAACTTCCATTATACTTTTATTACTGTCGGCGCTATCACACTACTCTCTTCATTTGTCTTCTTATTACTTAATAAGCATGATGGTGATAACCTTACTAATAAGAAGAAAAATGAAAACTAATTAGTTGAGATATAAAAATAAAAGAGAGCCTATAGCTCTCTTTTATACGCCACTCTAAATAGCGATAATCTTATTTTTACGCTAGTCATGTTGCGACAAAAAAGCTTCAATTTCATGGCGCCAAGGTACTGACGGTTGTGCTCCTGCACGAGTAACAGCGATAGCGGCGGCTGCATGCGCAAATTTAATCGCCTTCATCATTGGTAAACCTTCTAATAAAGCCGTTATAAAAGCGCCATTAAATGTATCTCCTGCAGCAATAGTATCTATTGCGGTCACTTTAAATGCCGGAACCATCGTTCCTTGATTGTTTTGACTAACCCAAACACCACGGCTACCCAAAGTAATTAAAACGGTTTCTATCCCTTTATCATGTAATATATTAGATGCACGTTGAGCACTTTCATCATCAATAACTTTTACCCCCGTGAGGTATTCAGTTTCTGTTTCATTAGGTGTAATGATATCAACGAGAGATAATAATTCATCAGGTAAAGCCTGTGCTGGTGCTGGGTTTAATATAACTTGCACACTTTCTTGTTTAGCGACTTGAGCCGCTTTTAATACAGAATCTAGAGGTGATTCTAATTGCATAAGTAAAGCATCTGCTTTTTTAATCACCGAGTTATAACGTTCAACATATTCTCTGTTTAACCTTCCATTGGCTCCAGCGTGTATACCAATAACGTTTTCACCTTGCTGATTAACAAAAATCAACGCAACACCCGTGGCTTCATCATCAATTAATTCAATACAATCTGTATCTATTTTATCTGTGATCAGCTGAGCTTTAGCACTTTGACCAATATCGTCATTTCCAAGACAAGCTAAAAAGGTAATATTAGCACCACAACGCCCTGCAGCGACGGCTTGATTTGCACCTTTACCCCCAAAAACCATCTGATACTGATTACCGGAAATAGTTTCACCAGGATGCGGAAAATGAGCAACATTAAGAATATGATCGACATTAACACTACCTAAAATCACTAATTTCTTCGCTTCCATGATATTTCCTTACTATCAAGTGATAATGTTTTAATGCCATTAATTGATGACATGTCGTATTTTAAATCGATCATCTCAGCAACATTAATGAAAAAACGTGATCACCATCGAAACGTTTCGCCAGCAAAACAAAAAAGAACCAAAAGAAGCAGTAGGAAGCTGAATCGATTTTTGTTATAAACGAATTGTGTACTAATTGAATAATTGACTATATGTCATTACTCATTTTTTGATAGTTTCATCTCTATAACGAAAATAAGTACCCTAATTAGGAGCCTTTATGCAACTTGCAGAACGGATCTCACAACTTAGCCAATACCTTGAAACTGGGCTTTATGAACGTCAATCAGCGATACGGCTTTGCTTACTCGCGGCTTTAAGTGGAGAAAGCGTTTTTTTGCTAGGTCCTCCAGGTATTGCTAAAAGCTTAATTGCGAGAAGAATGAAAGAGGCATTTAAACACGCTAAAGCGTTTGAATATTTAATGACCCGTTTTTCAACACCTGAAGAAATTTTTGGTCCACTATCCATTCAAGCATTAAAAGATGAAGGAAAATACCAACGTTTAACCGAAGGTTATTTACCTGACGCCGAAATTGTTTTTCTTGATGAAATATGGAAAGCCGGTCCCGCTATTTTGAATACCTTATTAACGGCAATTAATGAACGTAAATTTCGCAATGGCGAAAACGAAGTAAGTATTCCCATGCGTTTGTTAGTTTCGGCTTCTAATGAACTACCTGATTCAGACAGCAGTCTTGAAGCGCTTTATGATCGAATGCTGATTAGAATTTGGTTATCAAAAGTACAAGATAAAAAAAACTTCCGGGCGTTATTAGTTAATAAAGAGGTCAGCGCTTTTCGTATTCCTGAACAACTACAAATTACAACAGACGAATTTTTACTTTGGCAAACAGAGTTAGAAAAAATTACTTTGAATGACCACTTATTCGAATTAATTTATCAACTTCGCGACTCACTCGATAAAAGTGATGCAGCACCTTATGTTTCAGACAGACGTTGGAAAAAAGCGGTTCGTCTATTACAGGCCAGTGCTTTTTTTAATGGTCGTAGTGCTATATCACCTTTAGATCTTATTCTGTTAAAAGATTGCCTTTGGCATGATCAAGCTTCTTTTGCGCTGCTAAATGACTTATTAAAAACACTATTAACAGAACAAGCATACCACCAGCTAACACTTTTACAGAAAATAGAAAATCTGTGGGCTGAATGGATGCAATCGACAAGAAGCAAACAAGATCAACAAGCATTTCGCTTTGAAAAACAAAGTAGTATGTTTGGTAGAAATATACATTTCAAATTATCAGAAAAAATGCAGTCTGATAAATTTACGCTGTTTTTACATATTCCACTGCATATACATAGTATTCAAGTTAACTTTATAACTGTTGAGAAAAAAGCATTAGAAACTTTCTTAGATAAAGGTGATGAACTCTCTGCCAGATTAAATGGTATTGGTTTCCAACAATCTATTAATGCACAAATTCGTCAAGATGGTGTCTTAGAGGTATTGGATGTTAGTCGCCGAACAACGTCGTTATACCAACAGTCAGAAAGCATCAAAACAGAGCCTATTGAAGATAATCAACAATGGTTAGATAAATTAAAAGATCTCACCCAAGATATTTATTCTGAACAAGAAAATTTTAATCATCATCAACCTAATATCTTTATTGATAATGATTGGCTCATTTCTATAGAACAAAGCTTTTTGCAATTGAATGAAAAATTATCTCAATTAAGAAGTCAAATAAAGTGACCATGCCATGCTAACACTTTCTACCATCGATATGCTTTTAGCGATAAACGAAGGACAGCTTATAGAAGAAGTGATTATCACTTTATTAGCTTCTCCTCAATTAGCTGTTTTTTTTGAAAAACATCCAAGATTAAAAAAAGCATTACTAAAAGACATTTATCAATGGAAAAAAAGCTTACAAGAAAAAGTAAAAGAAACACTGGTGCCGACCATCATCGCAGATGAATTTGCACTTTATCAGCAAACGCAATCATTATGTAATGCTGTTTTTAATCAGCAAGTGGACAATATTCTTACAGAACTAAATCAGCTTGATTCTTCATTTGTTATAGAAGCAACACAACTAATAAAAGCAAATAAACCTTTTTCTCCAGCTCAACAAGCTCTATTTATTCAACGCTGGCGCATTAGTTTAATATTTCAAGTCACGACATTACATAAAGCACTGTTTGAACAAGAGCAAGAGCAGTTACTTGCAGAACTACAAGAACGCTTAGCATTAAGTGGCAGTTTAAGTAATACATTTTCTGAAAATGAACGGGCTGCAGGCCGTTTATGGGATATGAGCAAAGGCGTTATTACCAAAACCCCCTATGATGAGAAAATTATTCAACGTTATAGTGATTTTCTAAATCAACAACCTGAATTACATAAATTGGCCAGCTTACTGGGGCGAAGTAAAACGGCGAAATCGCTTCCTGAAGAGAGTGTGATTTTTGAATCAATAACAATCGTTGAAAAAGCACCGGATACCACGCCAGAGCAAGTAAATGGTATAGGCTTAAGTGATGATATTTTACGTTTATTACCTGCTGAACTAGCTTTATTAGGCATAAATGAAGTTGAGTATGAGTTTTATCGTAAACTCATTGAAAAACAGCTCAATACTTATCGTTTACAAGGTGATAGTTGGCAGGAACGCACAGTATTACGCCCAGTCACTCATCACCTTGATGAAGAACGGCCAAGAGGCCCTTTTATCATTTGTATCGACACTTCTGGCTCTATGGGGGGATTTAATGAGCAATGTGCTAAAGCCTTTGGTTTAGCACTAATGAAAATAGCACTAGCGGATAACCGTGCCTGTCATGTCATGCTGTTTTCAACAGAAATGATCCATTACCAATTATCTTCTTCTGATGGATTACAAGAACTTGTTAAATTTTTGAATCAAACATTTAGAGGTGGAACTGATTTAGCATCTTGTTTAAATAAGGTAGCAGATAAGCTTAATACCCCCACATGGAAAGACGCTGATGCTGTTGTTATTTCTGACTTTGTTGCCCAAAGGTTACCCGAAAACCTAATCAATAAAATCAAAAAAGTCCAACAGCAACAGCATAATCGCTTCCATGCGGTTACCCTATCCAATTATGGTAAACCCAGTATTATGAAAATTTTCGACCACATATGGCGTTTTGACACTGGGTTAAAAAGTCGATTACTACGACGTTGGCGTCAATAATTACAGCATATCCGCAAAAGCTAAACGGGTATCTTGTTGCCAAACGCCACATTGTACTTGTCCAATATGCTCTTTTTGCAAAAGTAGCATGACTAAACGTGATTGACCTATACCGCCACCAATTGTTTGTGGCATATCGCCATGCATTAATGCTTTGTGCCAATCTAACTCAAGACGTTGAGTATCATCAGTTAAAGTTAGCTGACGCATTAATGTCTCTGGATCAACGCGGATACCCATTGACGACACTTCAAAAGCATCTTGCAATACTGGGTTCCAAACTAAAATATCGCCGTTCAACCCTGCAAAGCCATCTTCGTTAGGTGTTGTCCAGTCATCATAATCTGGCGCTCTTACATCATGAGCTTCGCCACTTGATAGTTTTCCACCAATACCGATTAAGAAAACAGCACCATATTCTTTAGCTATCGCTTTTTCACGACCTTTAGCATCAAGATCAGGGTAGCGGCGTAACAGTTCTTCAGTGTGAATAAATTGAATTTGATCTGGCAGGAACGGTGTCAGACCAAATTCATCGCTGACGGCTTTTTCAGTTTCTTTTATAGCCTGATAGATTTTACCCACTGTCTGCTTAAGGTAAGGTAGTGTACGCTCCTCACCTTCCATCACTTTTTCCCAATCCCACTGATCAACATAGACAGAATGGATTGGCGTTAAGCGATCTTCATCTGGTCTCAAGGCTTTCATATGTGTATAAAGACCTTGACCAGAACTAAATCCAAAACGACCTAATGTTTTACGTTTCCATTTTGCTAATGAATGGACAACTTCAAAGGTAGAATCAGGTAAAGATTTCACTTTAACCTGTACGGCCTTCTCATGACCAGATAAGTTATCTTGAGTTCCATCACCAAGGCGACTTAAGATCGGTCCTTGAACTTCAATCAGGCCTAATTCTTTTTCTAATAAACGTGAAAAATATGATTTAACAAAGCTAATTTGTTGTTGAGTCTGAATGAATGATTTTTCCATTTTTTATATCCCTAGTGGCGATGTTGTGTTTTGCTGAGATAGATTAAGCAACAAAAGTGGGGGTAAATTCAATATACTTCATTAAAAATAGCCTTGCCTATTTAAAATCGTTAAAAAAAACACTATAAAAATGAATTATCATTAAAAACAGGGGGATTTTATGGACAATATTTATCAGATCGATAATCTCGATCGTGACATACTTCACGCTTTAATGGCGAATGCTCGAACACCTTATGCTGAATTAGCTAAAAAATTTGCAGTAAGTCCGGGCACAATTCATGTTCGTGTTGAAAAAATGAAGCAAGCAGGAATTATTACGGGGACACGCGTAGATATAAGTGAAAAACAACTAGGGTTTGATGTTTGCTGCTTTATTGGCATTATTTTAAAAAGTGCCAAAGACTACCATACCGCATTAGATAAGCTAGATAAGTTAGATGAAGTGGTTGAGGTTTATTATACAACAGGTCAATACAGTATCTTTATTAAGGTAATGTGTAAAAGCATCGAAGCGCTTCAAGACGTACTTATCAACAAAATTCAGACTATTGATGAAATCCAATCGACAGAAACCTTGATCTCTTTGCAAAACCCGATAACAAGGACAATCAAGCCATAACGAAAAAAAACTATTTTTTTTTTATAACCACATTATCCACAGGTAGATCCCAAGTGATTCACAGCGTACAATAGCGCGTCTTGAACATAAGGAGATCATGAATGAAAAAAGTCACGCTAATTAGTGGCAGCACCATGGGTAGTGCTGAATATGTCGCCGAACACCTCGAAGAGATCTTATCTAAAGAGGGATTTGAGACAGATCTACACCATGGGCCTTCTCTTAATGATCTTCCGCAAGAAGGGATCTGGTTGGTGATCACTTCCACACACGGTGCAGGTGAGATCCCAGATAACCTCCAGCCATTTGCTGACGAAATCTCAGCAGACGGCATTGATCTAAGTAAAGTTTCTTTCGGTGCTGTAGGTATAGGAAGTAGTGAATATGACACTTTCTGTGGTGCGATCAGAACATTAGATCAAAAACTAATAGAAAAAGGGGCTGTTCGATTAGGTGATCGCCTAGAAATAGATATACAAGAACACGACATTCCGGAAGATCCAGCAGAGGAATGGCTTACAACTTGGAAAAATTTACTTTAAATCGAACAAAAAAACAGCAGTCAGATGTGGATAACTATGCTTAAAAGCAGGGGTTAACCCGTAGTTATCCATTGTATAAGCCTATATCCAGAAATGACCTGTGTATAACTCGCTGTTTTGATCCCAGCTTATCAGCATCTAGATCACGGATCATTCACAGTATATGATCCTTTACACTTTTATGATCTTTAAATAGAAAATCCACTTATCCACAGAGGATCGCTTCCTTAATAAAAGATCTAATAAAGAGATCTTTAAATAAAAAGATCTTTAAATAATTACCTGCGGATCATGCTCACTTGTATCTGTCAAAAAGTTGAGTAGAATTCGTTTTCCCAATGCAACACATTCAGCATTTCGTAACATTTAAGGTTCACACATGTTTTATCCAGAACATTTTGACGTCATTGTCATCGGTGGTGGTCACGCCGGTACAGAAGCCGCTATGGCTGCAGCTCGTATGGGGCGTCAAACCCTATTACTGACCCACAATATTGATACTTTGGGCCAAATGTCTTGTAACCCAGCTATTGGTGGGATTGGTAAAGGGCATCTGGTAAAAGAGATCGATGCCATGGGTGGATTAATGGCCACAGCCATCGACCATGCTGGTATTCAATTTAGAACCCTTAATGCAAGTAAAGGGCCAGCAGTAAGAGCAACAAGAGCACAAGCCGATCGCGTACTGTATCGCCAAGCTATTCGTACAACACTTGAAAATCAGCCTAATTTAATGATCTTCCAACAACCCGTTGAAGATCTCATTGTTGAAAATGACCAAGTAACGGGTGCAGTCACTCGTATGGGATTAAAATTCCGTGCTAAAGCGGTAGTTTTAACCGTAGGAACTTTCCTTGATGGAAAAATCCACATTGGTTTAGAAAATTACAGTGGTGGCCGAGCAGGTGATCCACCATCAGTCTCTTTATCACATCGATTAAGAGAATTACCTTTACGTGTAGGTCGCTTAAAAACAGGTACACCACCTCGTATTGATGCAAGAACTATCGATTTTAGTCAATTAGCGCCACAGTTAGGCGATAATCCAATGCCTGTTTTCTCATTTTTAGGTAATGTGGATCAACATCCTGAACAGATGCCTTGCCATATTACTCATACTAATGAGCAAACACATGAAATAATTCGTAACAACCTCGATCGCAGCCCTATGTATGCAGGGGTTATTGAAGGTATCGGCCCTCGTTATTGTCCATCAATTGAAGATAAAGTGATGCGATTTGCTGATCGCAATTCACACCAAATCTTTTTAGAGCCTGAAGGCTTAACAAGCAATGAAATTTACCCTAATGGTATTTCAACAAGCTTACCTTTTGATGTTCAAATGCAAATAGTAAATTCCATGAAAGGTATGGAAAATGCCAAGATCATCCGACCTGGTTATGCGATAGAGTATGACTTTTTTGATCCCCGTGATCTTAAACAAACACTCGAAAGTAAGTTTATCAACGGATTATTCTTTGCTGGCCAAATTAATGGCACTACCGGTTATGAAGAAGCAGCAGCGCAAGGTCTATTAGCAGGTCTTAATGCGGCACGTTATGCTTTTGATCAAGAAGGTTGGTTCCCTCGTCGTGATCAAGCCTACATTGGTGTATTAGTTGATGATCTTTGTACCTTAGGTACGAAAGAGCCATACCGAATGTTTACTTCACGCGCTGAATATCGCTTGATGTTACGTGAAGACAATGCTGATTTACGTTTAACTGAAATTGGTCGTGAACTTGGTATGGTTGATGACAACCGTTGGGCGCAATTTAGTGAAAAAGTCGAATTAGTTGAAAAAGAGCGTCAACGTTTAAGAGATATTTGGGTTCATCCAAAAGCGGATAACCTAGAAGAAATCAATCAATTACTTAAAACGCCACTGTCTAAAGAGGCGAATGGGGAAGACTTATTACGTCGTCCTGAAATGACCTATGAGATTTTGAAAAAGATCCCTCGTTTTGCTCCTGGTATTGATGATTCGAGACCACAAGCGGCAGAGCAAGTTGAGATCCAAGTAAAATACGAAGGTTATATCAATCGTCAACAAGAAGAGATTGAAAAACAACTGCGTAATGAAAGTGCTGCATTGCCTATTGATATCGACTACAAACAGGTGAGTGGATTATCAAATGAAGTCATTGCCAAACTAAACGATCACAAGCCAACTTCAATAGGTCAGGCATCGCGGATCTCCGGTGTGACACCTGCAGCTATCTCAATTTTACTTGTTTGGTTAAAAAAACAAGGTTTATTACGCCGGAGTGCATCATGAGTGACTTACTTAATCGGTTAAAAAAGCTGGCAAAGCAAGCCAATATTGAGTTAACTGATGTTCAAGCTCAAAAATTAACCGCTTATGTTGCTATGCTCGATAAATGGAATAAAGCATATAATTTGACCTCTGTCAGAGATCCTCAACAGATGCTTATTCGTCATATCTTAGACAGCATAGTTGTGAGTCAATACCTTGAAGGAAACAACTTTATAGATGTCGGTACAGGGCCAGGATTGCCCGGTATTCCTTTAGCAATAATGCGTCCCGATCACCACTTTGTGTTACTTGATAGCTTAGGTAAACGCGTTCGTTTTATGAAGCAAGTTCAGCATGAATTAGCTCTGCATAATATCGAGCCTGTGCAATATCGAGTTGAAGAGTATCAAGTAGAAAAACCATTTGATGGAGTGATTAGCCGTGCTTTTGCGTCGATGAAAGATATGCTTTCTTGGTGTTCACATTTAGTCACTGAAGAACACGGGCGTTTTTATGCATTAAAAGGGCAAATTCATCAAGAAGAACTTGATGAGCTTTCTGAAAATGGTTTAAAGATGCCTGAAAAGGTGATTAATTTAGCGATCCCCGAATTGAATGAACAGCGTCATCTGGTTATTTTTTAAACTGTAGACGGCTATTCATCGGCTTCTTTTTTCATTTTTTGTGCTTTAGCGATAACATTTACAATGTTATCGCTATTTACTTTAAGGGATAAAATAGCGTCATTCCATATTTACTCACATTTTACAATTAAGTAACAAATAATTATCTTTTTATTTAATTGCCTGTATTCCCCTCATTTTTTTATT
>NZ_CAWPAV010000070.1:0-41873 GCF_963885725.1 Proteus sp. G4380 | reverse complement strand
TCAATAATGACACTTAATCAGACTATTTTTATAAACACTTCCTCATTGCCCCTTAACCAACAATCCATCAAAGTTGGACTCTTTGTAACAGAGAGTCCTTATGAACAAACCCATTTCCTTTATAATCTGTTTCACTACCTTATTTATAACGGCTTATACTCCGAAAGAAAAACTTCAGCAACTTGAAACTGAACCTCGCTCGATCATTCTCAATAAAAACATTCAAATAGCACAGCCCGATCTCTATCTAACAACACCAAAAGTTATGCGTTATGATCGCTATCTATTGATAAATATATCTCCAACGTTGGCTCAAAGTGACCCGATCGAACAAATAATTGATGTTCATATCCCAACTTCTCAACAATCCCCTGTTAGTGATGCAATGCGTTATATTTTACAACCGTCGGGATATTCTTTATGTAAGACAACATCGTCTAATCAAGTACTCTATAACCAAAAACTTCCTGTTGTACATCATCAATTAGGGCCTATGCGCTTAAAGCAGGCTTTGCAAGTATTGGCAGGTGTTGCATGGCACTTGAGATTGATGCAGTACAACGAATAATTTGTCATTCATTGCGAGAAGGTTACCAATTACCGACAGAAATACTCACAAACTCAATATTATCAGCGGATAGGATGTTGCAATGAAAATTCAATCTATATTGAATTCTCAATTTTTAGTCTCATTGGGGATTAGCGTGTTGACAGTGTCAACAGAAGGAATGGCGGATCAAAGTCAACATCAAGTTTTAAAAACAGAGCAACAGGCATTAGAACAATCACTAATCGCTGAAAATGCTCAAGAATGGAAATTAACAGAGAAAGAATGGCAATGTTATGAAATGCTAAAAAAGGGGATACGAGGGCTGTTTTCACCGAATTTAGATCCCTTAACTTTATTAGGTATTGAAGCTCGTACTTATGAGGAGCGACGTTATTTTGCTGAATTAGTGGTGAGGCAAGAATTTCAGCGTGTTGAAGCAGAATTAGCCTTTCAGCGAGAGGCGAATCAAGCATGGCTTCGTCTTTATCCTGAAATTTTACCAATTCAAAATGAAATGAGAGAAAGTCGTCAGGCTTTATTTGTAAAAGAAAGTTGTTCTATTTGTGAGGTAAAACTCGCTCAGCTTATCAAACTAAATCAACCTATTGATATCTATTTAGTGGGAAGTGGGGGGAAAGATGATGTGATACGAAATTGGGCTAAAAAACATCATATTCCTATCGAAAAGGTAAAAAATCGCCATATCACATTAAACCATGATAACGGGATATGGCTAAAGCATGGCAATGGAATAATGCCTGTTGTTTTACAACAAGGAACGCAAGGATGGCAAAGAGTCGATTAGTTTTTTTATTTATCTCCATTGTTTATCTTGGTGATAATAGTCGCCGTTGTTGATGGTTTGGTCAGACGTGATTTACGTCGATATGGTGCAGCTTATGAATCTAGTTTTGTTTATCATCATGCTAAGCGAATAATCAAGCCCGCAATTTATATCCTCTGTGTATTGTATTTGTCATTGCCATTTGCAGTTTATCCGAATTTCTTGTTGTTGCCTTCTATCTTTTTGATAGGGATAGCTATTTCTGTGACAATAGGGTGTTTTAAAAAGTATTTGTAGGGATTATTCCTTTTTATTAATTAAGATTAAGATGCGATGGAGTTGCTGATGCCTGAGTTAACAATACGAGAGTGTGGTGAGGAGGCAATTAGATTAACTAATGAGTTATTTCAACAGTCTGAGCAATCTTTTATGGCATATTTATTAAATGAATCAGACTTAGCATGGTGTATTGCAAGTACTAGAAATTTTCCGCCAGAGAGGCAACTTCCTTGGGATCACGCAGGACAAACATTTCAAAATGATAATGGATTTAGCTTTTGTTTTAAGTTTTTAGATATGCAAAATAGGCCTGCTGGAGCCTGCATTTGTGAATATTGCTCTGATAATGTATTGAATATTGAAATGATTCAGAACTTTCAAATTAAATCATCTATTCTTGATGGAAATACGCTTAAGTTTATGCTTTATACCATAGTGTTTTTTCTGTTACTGACACAAGGGACGGGTGTACGGCTCATGTTTCCTATAAATGAAAATGTTGCAACATACTATGTTGAAAAACATGGTTTTCAGGATTTAACTGGTGATGGTTCAAAAGAAATACTTTACCGCTCAGCAGAAGATTTATTAAATTGGTTTGAGCAAAATAACCGCTCAGTTGATAGTGAGTGATTTATGAGCGATACTATAATGCAATCAACATGGCAAACTAAGGAGTTGGGTATGGTAACCAGAAAAGGAAAATCTGTTACGCCTGAGTCTTCGTTTTTCCAAACGCCACACATTATTCAGACTCGAGAAGATGGAAGTACTGTTAGTACTGTTTGTAGTCGTAGTGGAAAAGAAGTGACCTTTGTTACTCCAAAAGGAAAAAGGATCAGAGCATCACAGAATGAAGTTTTTAATACTTTATTGAAATCTATAAAATCAGTAAATCATTCATAAAATAAATAGTTATTGGATACAGAAAAAGAGAGTTTAGACTCTCTTTTTGCATATCTATGGTGTAGCTAGTGGTTTTAATTACAAAATTAATTTCTGATTACTCAAGCTCTTGATATTTTCTTACGGCAACAATGTGTGTTGAAGGATTAGCGACTGCCTAATTGATCTGCTTTAATCAAACAAGACACTTTAATAATGGAATATAATTTAACTATTGAAGTGTTGAATGAAAAAACGAACAAACCGAGTTTATACTCTTGAGTTTAAGCAAGAAGCGGTCGCATTAGTCTCAAAACAAGGTTATAGCGTCTCAAAAGCGGCAGCTTCTTTAGGGATCACCGATAAATTACTTTATAACTGGAAAGCAAAATTCGACGCTGAGCAATCCGGTAGTAGCTTGAATTCCGATGAGAGAGCTGAACTATTAAGGTTTCGAAAAGAAAATAAAGAACTTAGGATGGAGAAAAAAATCCTAAAAAAAGCAGCGCCCTCCAGCTAAAGGAAACCAAGTAACGTTTAAAACGATTAAGCAATTACCTTCTCAGTTTCCCGTGCAGAAGCTCTGTAAGTTAATGAAAATAAGTCGTTCTGCCTACTACGCTTGGCTTAAACGCCCAGCAAAATTGATCACCGCAGAACCAAAGCTATCTTTGAACAGAGTCGAAATAGCTTAGGTTACATAACGTGATATAAACGGTTATGCAAAGAGGGCTTTAGCGTGAGTGCTTATGGCGTTCAAAAGCTAATGGCTCAGCTTGGCCTAGTCGTCACTCAGCGTGTTGCTTACAAAGTCACCACAAAACGCAAACACAGTGATGCGGTAGTCGATAATTTGTTAAATCAAAATGTTAATCCTCACGCACCTAATGAAGTGCGGGCGGGTGATGTGACCTATTTAAAAACAGGGGAGGGCTGGGTGTATTTAGTCATCGTGATGGACTTATACTCACGCCGTATTGCGGGTTGACACATCGATAAACGAATGACGGCAGATTTAGTTGTGCAGAACAATTAGGGCATGCCAGTATTACATCGACATTAGAATACATTGATGAAAGTGTTGATAACTTGCGAGATATACTTGAAGCGGAATTGATGTGATAAGAATAACAAGAGGAGTATCTAGATTTGACAGTGATTAGGAAAGAAAGTAAAAGTGACAAATAAAAAAAACAGCCTTGATATGAGCAAGACTGTTTAGTTTAAGAGTTTTAACATAAAGTGACTGTGCCAAATTATATTATTTTTCAACTCTTGTTTGCCCTCTCAGTGATTTAACTCACTGACGAACAAAATAAATATGGTGCCCGGACTCGGAATCGAACCAAGGACACGGGGATTTTCAATCCCCTGCTCTACCGACTGAGCTATCCGGGCAACGGGGCGTATTAAACCCGATCTCACCGTCTTCGTCAACGTTATTTATCACAAAACTGTTCAATCGCTGTTTTTTTAATCTTATTGATTAATAAAAGACTCTTTTTTTCACAGAATGAGTAAAAAGAGTACTGAAGTGATTTTTGTTGTCGCAGAGCAATAAAGAAAAAATGTAGCGAAGTGAACAAAAGCAGGGTACCGATAACAAAAAAGCTTACCCAAATTGATTGGGTAAGCTTTATTTTTAACCATAATAATGGTTAACGATAGTTACGTTGCGCGGTGCTTACCTTTTCAAGATAACGCCGTGATTGGTCGGCCGGATGTTTATTGCGCAATGTCGTATAAACTTCCGTCGGCGCTAAGTTATTAATCATCGCGGCTGCTTTTTTCTTATCACTATGGAAGATGCGTAACACACTACCCGCACCGCCATTGTAAGCCTGTATCACCGCATAGCGACGAGAAACGGGATCTTTAATGTCACCTAAGTAGCTATTTTGTAATATCGAGATATACGCTGTACCAACATCGATATTATTCGCCGGATCAAATAAGTAACTGCGACTTGGCTGTCCTGATTTACCTTGCATACGAAATACATCTCGTCCGGCTGTTGCTGGCATAATTTGCATTAAGCCTAGTGCATCTGAGCTACTTACCGCATAGGGGTTGAAGCTGGATTCAATTTGCATAATTGCAAGGATCAGGGAAGGTTCAACACCATACTTGGCCGCGGCTTGTTGTACATAAGGTAAGTATTTATGTGCACGTTTATCTAAGTGGTTAGGTACTAAGTTAATAGTGACATACCAAATAGTGTTCAGCCCTGATTGACGTTTTTGTAATTTATTGGCAATTAGATAATCTGCAAATTTATTTGCTCGCCACTCCCAGCGTATAGGCTGCCCTGTATTATCAAGTACTTGTCCTAATAAAAAAGGCTCTGTACTGTGGGGGATATTATTTACATCAGAGTAGAGGTCGATAGAGCCGGGATCTTCTCCCATAAGCAATGTCGTGACAATCGCTTTATGTAATTGGAATTGAGGCGCGTCACCCCCTAGGGTTTCAATAGTGATAGTACCCGCTTCAAAATTAATATGGCTACGAGTTCTATAAGCGTCCGTATATTTTACGTAGTCTTTAGGGCCTGCGATTAATACTTCCTGCATTCCCCAAATCATCTCGATATTATTGGCAAATTGTCCCATTAATATATCGAAGGCATTGGTGTCTTTGCTGTAATCAGGCTCAAAAGTTTTAGTGGGTTTACTACTACATGAGATGAGTAGAGGGGCGATAATCAGCAAGAGAAGGATTTTTTTCATGGTCTATTGCATCGCTCTGGTGAATAAAACTCCAGAGCCGTAATGGCTCTGGAAAATGGATATTATTTTTCAGGTGGTGTGTAGCCGTCAATATGAACATCGTGGCCTTCAAATAAAAATCTTACCATCTCTTGTTCTAATAATTTGCGATCGTCAGGATTCATTGTGTTGAGTTTTTTCTCATTGATAAGCATGGTTTGCTTTGCCATCCATTGACCCCAAGCTTCTTTAGAAATCTCATTGAAAATGCGTTTTCCAAGCTCTCCTGGATATAACTGAAAATCAAGTCCATCCGCTTCTTTATTTAGGAAAGTACAAAAAATAGTTCTACTCATAATAAATCCTCAAATATCGCCGGTATTAGCTTAGACTAATTGTCTAAGTAAATTTTCTACAGGTGCCGCAAGCCCTACGCTTGCCGGGGTTTGTAAGTTATACCAAAGTCCTTGTTGCGCCTCCATCAGAGAGGTAAACGTGGAGAGTTTTACGCAAATTGGTACTATATCTAAATGAAAATGGCTAAAAGTATGTCTAAATGAAATTAATTGCTCAGTTTTATTATTTTCAAGACCATGTTCAGCTAGCCACTGTTCTAAAAGTATTTTTGTTTCAAACTGAGGAAAGGAGAACAGTCCTCCCCATATTCCTGCTGGTGGTCTTTTATCTAACCAGACCAGATTATCATATTGTAAAATAAGAAAATAAGTTGTTTTTTCCGGAATAGCCTTTTTAGGTTTTTTCCCCGGATAATCCGCCCAACTATGGTGAGCATAAGCAATACAACCTGTATTTAAAGGGCAAAGTTCGCATTTTGGTTTTGTTCGCGTACAAACCATTGCCCCTAAATCCATCATTGCTTGATTAAAATATTCAACCCCTTTGGTTGGGGTGACTTGTTCACTGATTTCCCATAATTTATTTTCAACTTCTTTTTTACCCGGCCAACCTTCTACAGCATAACAACGCGCTAAAACACGTTTTACATTGCCATCAAGAATAGGGTAAGGCTTTTTTAGTGATAGCGATAAAATAGCCCCTGCTGTAGAGCGTCCCACACCCGGTAAAGCACAAACGTCCTCAAAGGTATCAGGAAACTGTCCTTGATGCTTATCTACAATGTGTTGTGCCGCCTTATGTAAGTTTCTGGCGCGGGCGTAATAACCTAAACCCGTCCATAAATGTAGCACCTCATCAAGTGGCGCTTTCGCTAATGCGCTAACATTCGGAAAACGCGCAATAAAACGCTCAAAATAAGGGATCACCGTGGCAACTTGAGTTTGTTGTAACATCACCTCAGATAACCAAACGTGATAAGGCGTTTTTTCTTGTTGCCAAGGTAATGTTTTGCGCCCGTATTTGTGATACCAGTCGAGTACGACTTGCGAGAACTGCTGTGCTTCCATCATATTTTATTTTTAACTCAGATCTGTATAAGGGTAAGATTGCACCACAGAGAGCATAAACTGTAAACACCCTTAATATTTATCTTATAGAGTGATGCTTATATAGGTGACTCTTGCTAAAATTGGCTATCTTTGGATAATGTCGCTTAAATGTATACTATAACGACATTATAACGTTATTAAGTTAATAATTGGCCTAACGACTGACAGTATTAGACATGATCAAGAATGTAATTTCTCCGGAATTCAATGAAGAAGGGCGTGCTTTACGACGCGTTCGTAGTTTTGTTCGCCGACAAGGCCGTTTAACTCCTCGTCAGGAACAAGCATTAGAAAAGCAATGGCCTATCTTTGGCATTGAATATCAACCGGAACCTATCGACTTCAGTCAGGTTTTTGGACGTAACGCCCCTGTTGTTTTAGAAATTGGTTTTGGAATGGGCGCTTCGTTGGTGACTATGGCAAAAAATTCGCCAGAAAATAATTACTTTGGTATTGAGGTACATGCCCCCGGTGTAGGTGCTTGCCTTGCCAGTGCACAAGAAGAGAATATCTCAAATCTGCGAGTTATGTGTCATGATGCGATAGAAGTACTCAATCACATGATCCCAGATAATAGTTTACAGATGGTTCAGTTGTTTTTTCCTGATCCATGGCACAAAGCGCGTCATAATAAACGTCGTATTGTGCAAGTACCATTTGCAGAGTTAATTTTAACTAAATTAGCGCCAAACGGTGTTTTCCATATGGCAACAGATTGGGAACCCTATGCAGAACATATGCTTGAAGTTATGACAAGTGTTGATGGATATCAGAACTTATCAGAAACTCAGGATTATGTACCACGACCAGAAACACGCCCCGTGACTAAGTTTGAACAACGCGGTCATCGTTTAGGGCATGGAGTATGGGATCTTATGTTTAAGAGGGTAAAATAATGGCTAAACAACGTAGTCGCCGCTTACGCAAAAAAATGCGTATCGATGAATTTCAGGAATTAGGTTTTTCAGTTAAATGGACGTTCCCAGAAAATACCCCTATTGAGGAGGTCGACAGCTTTGTTGATGACTTTATCCTTAATGTGATAGAGCCAAATGGGCTGGCATTTGATGCGAGTGGTTATCTGAGTTGGGAAGGCCTGATCTGTCTACAAAAAATTGGCAAATGTACCGAAGAGCATCGTCAATTAGTAGAAAACTACTTAAAAGAAAAAAATATGCAAGATGTACAGACCTCTGAACTATTTGACGTTTGGTGGGACTAATAAAAAGTTATACATTTTTAGCAAATAATCACAAGGGCATCCAACAGGATGCCCTTGTCTGTCTAGGGAATCAGCTGTGACTACAACGTTATCTAACGCATTATTGTCAGATATATTGCAACAAATTCGTCCTTTAATTGGGCAAGGAAAAGTAGCAGATTATATTCCTGCTCTCGCTCAAGTACCTGCTAATCAAGTGGCTATGGCCGTGTATACGGTTGATGGTGAGCTTTATCAAGCGGGTATGGCCGATAAACGTTTCTCTATTCAGTCTATATCAAAAGTACTTAGCTTAACCCTTGCGTTAACACGTTATGATGAAAGCGAGATTTGGCAACGAGTAGGCAAAGAGCCTTCAGGATTACCTTTTAATTCGTTGATCCAGTTAGAAATGGAAAAAGGGCTACCACGTAATCCTTTTATCAATGCTGGAGCGATAGTGATTACGGATATGTTGCAATCGCGATTAAGTGCGCCAAAACAGAGAATGTTAGAAGTTATTCGTGCACTGACGAATACAGCTGATATTTGCTATAACACCGTTGTGGCAAAATCAGAGATGGAACATTTAAGTCGCAATGCTGCCATTGCCTATCTGATGAAATCGTTTGATAATTTTGATAATGATGTTATCACCGTATTAGAAACCTATTTTCACTATTGCTCGATTGAAATGAGTTGTGTAGAGCTTGTTCGTTGTTTTAGCTACTTAGCGAATCAAGGAATATGTGTTGGAAGTAAAAATCAGATTATTACGCCAAGACAAGCCCGACAAATAAATGCGTTAATGTTAACTTGTGGTATGTATGATGGTGCGGGAGAGTTTGCTTTCCGTATCGGTATTCCCGGTAAGTCTGGGGTGGGAGGCGGTATTATTGCTGTGGTTCCTGATGCCTTTACCGTAGCAGTATGGTCACCAGAGTTGGATAAATCTGGTAACTCATTGGCGGGGTGTGCTGCCCTTGAATTATTAGCAAACAAAGTAGGGCGCTCAATATTTTAAGTGGCTGTAGCGCCAAGAATGCGCAATGTTAGGTAAAAAAAGTAGTTCAATACGCTTCTAGGAGAGCGATTATGGGATTTAAAAAGTTGGTCGTTGCATTGGTTTTTGTCGCAAGTTCAGCCACTGCTGCACCCAGTTTTGACTGTGCTGTCACGCCAAAAGATGATTTACGTATTACACCTGAATTTGTTGAAGTGGTCGGCTCTAATGGTTTACTTGTTATTTATCCCGATGGCACGTTACTGCGCGATGAAAAGAGCGTCACACTAACCCCTGAGCAACAAGCTATTGCGAAAAAATATCAAGCGACAGTTAGGCAAGATATTCCTTGGTTAAGAAAAGAGACGGGAATTAAATTACAAGAGTCAAGAAAAGTACTGGATAAAGTTGTTATTGAAGCCTTTGGGCAAGATAGCCGTATTTTAAAGCGCTTAAGTGACTTAGAAAAAAATCTTAATCAACAAATGGATACTGTTATTTCGCTCAAGCCTGATAATGTCACATTCCATGCTCAAGCGATTAAACAGGTCGAAACCAAAGGGCGAGAAATAATTGAGAGTAGCCTTGGGGGGATGTTGCAAGATAGCATTAATGAATTAGGTCAAAAACAATTACTAGCTGCTGCGAGTGGTGATAGGAAAAAAGCCTTAAGTGGATTATTAGGTAATCTTGATGGTTTTCAACAAATCATCGAAAAAGAGTGGAAGCAACAAGAAGCTTCATTTAATCAATTTGGGCAGCAGGCATGTAATAAAATCACCCAAATGGAAAACCAACGTGTCGAATTGATAAATTCACTAAACAAATAGCTTTATCCTTACAGTAAATAAGAGTTATAGATTGTTGATTCACAATAGTTGAAAATAACAATGAAAATCATTCTTATTCAATTGACATGTAAAGTAAGCTGTTTAGAATGCCCTGCTTAAGTATTCCACTTAAACAGGGCTAAATTCATGAAAAAGATCCTTGCGTTAGTTACTGCCTCTCTTCTGTCAGTTAGCAGTTTTTCTGCATTAAGTAATACCTCAGTTACATACCAGCCTAATCAAATTGTTGAACAGCAAAATGATAAAGTTGTTATCAAGCACCTATTAGGTGAAACTGCAGTATCTAAAAATCCGTCTAAGGTTGTACTGTTTGATTTTGGTCTATATGACTCTTTAGTTGCATTAGGTTTAGCGGATAAAGTGGTTGGTTTACCATTAGGAAATGCACCTGAATATATTAAAGGGCGTATTGCGAATGATGTGGCTAATGTTGGGGGAATGAAAGCCCCTGATTTTGAGAGACTCGCTGAGCTTAAACCTGATTTAATTATTATTACCGGTCGTCAAGGCGCTTCTTATGAGAAACTCACAAACATTGCCCCCACGATTAATTTAGGTACAAATAGTGCGAATTATCTTGATTCAGTGGAAGCGAATATTCAATTAATAGGTGAATTATTTGATAAGCAACAAGCTACTCAAACACAATTAGCAACATTGAATACCGTGATTGAACAGGCTCAGAAAAAAGCGGCAGGATCAGATAAAAAAGTGTTGGTCTTACTGCACAATGCAGGCAATTTAATGCCCAATAACCAAAGCGTGATTTACGATGTGGTTAAAGCGAAGAAAGCAGAATTACCACCTGTTGCTGAAGAAGAGAAAGGCAAACGTCGCGTGGTTACTTCTGAAATGATCGCCAAAGTAAATCCGGATGTTATTTTTATTATCGATCGCAGTGAAGCCATTGGTGCCGGTAAATTAGAGAAAAACACCTTTGAAAATGATGAAGTGAAAACAACTTCTGCTTATAAAAATGGTGGTATTGTTTATTTGCAATCTGATCTTTGGTATCTCTCTGGTGGTGGATTAGAAAGTCTTACTCAGCAAATTGAAGCGGTGCAAAGTGCACTTTAAAATCAGTGATAATGGTTATAAGCGCCGATAAATAAATTATGCCCATAGTGTAAATGAACAGTATGGGCATTTGTTTATTAACGAAATAAGTGAATTTTCGTATTAAAGAAAGAGTTCAAGTAATGAATTAAGAAACAGTTTACCGTGGGGCGTTATCTGCCAATGGGTTTCTGTTTCACTGATATAACCTAATGCGAGTGCTTCATCAATTTGCCTACGGATAGTCTCTTGTGCAAGCCCCGTGTAGTCGCTAAAATCTTGCCGAGGAAAAGCTTCTAATAACCGAAAGCGGTTCATAAAAAATTCAAATGGACGGTCATCATTATCAACCCAATTTTGCTGGTGAAGATAACGTCCTGCCATAAAACCTTTAGGATGTTTGGTTTTTACCGTTCTCATAATTCGGCCATCGGCAAAACTTATTTTTCCATGAGCACCACAGCCAATACCTAAATAATCCCCAAAACGCCAATAGTTTAGGTTATGTTGACATTGAAAACCTGGCTTACAATAAGCCGATGTTTCATATTGTTGATATCCTGCTGCGGTGAGTAATTTGTCACCTTCAGAAAAAATATCCCATAACATATCATCATCAGGTAATTTAGGCGGACGGGAGCCAAATTGCGTATTGGGTTCAATAGTTAATTGATACCAAGAAAGATGTGGGGGAGATAAAGCGATTGCTTGTTGTAGATCTGAAAGTGCTTGAGATAATGATTGGTCAGGTAAGCCATGCATTAAATCAAGATTAAAGCTACGTAAGCCTAACTCTTTTGCTAGTCTCGCGGCATTTTTAGCTTCATCGGCATCATGAATGCGTCCTAAGCGGATCAGTTTATCATTACCAAAGCTTTGTACACCAATGGATATACGGTTAATTCCCGCACGTTGAAAACCGGCAAATCGTTCAGCTTCAACCGTACCAGGATTGGCTTCCATCGTAATTTCAGCATCAGGAGCAACGGCTATGCGCTCTTTTACGCCATACAGTAAATCAGCCATTGATTCAGCACTTAATAGGCTTGGCGTGCCACCACCAATAAAGATAGTTTGCACTTCACGAGAGCCAACATGAGTAAGATCAGCATCTAAATCATTGAGCAGATGTTGCACATATTCCTGATGTGGAACTTCGCCTTTTAAGGTGTGAGAATTAAAATCACAATAAGGGCATTTTTGTACACACCAAGGAATATGAATATACAAACTTAATGGTGGTAACTTAAGCATTCTTAAGTGCATCCAACATTAGTTTTAGTGCTTTACCACGGTGAGAGTATTGATTTTTTTGCTCTCTGGTTAACTGTGCCGCAGTGCAATTTAGCTCAGGGATAAAGAAAATAGGATCATAACCAAATCCACCATCACCTTGCATTTCTTGAGTTAACACACCTTGCCAAATACCATGGAAAATTAGCGGAGTGGGATCGTTTTCATGGCGTAGATAAACTAACACACAGTTAAACTGAGCTTGACGTTTCTCTGCGGGAACATCTTTCATTGCTTCGAGTAATTTATCTACATTTTGCTGATCGGTTGCCTCAATACCAGCATAACGAGCAGAGTAAATGCCCGGAGCACCACCTAATGCATCAACCGAGATCCCTGAATCATCAGCTATAGCCGGTAAGCCTGTTACTTTGGCAGCATGACGCGCCTTAATTAGTGCGTTTTCTACAAAAGTAAGACCTGTTTCTTCAACTGAGCCAACACCTAGCTCAGTTTGTGCGACAATATCTAAACCAAAATCAGCGAGTAATGAGGCTAACTCTGTTACTTTACCGGGGTTTCCAGTAGCAAGAATCACTTTTTGCATATTATCTTCCTTAGTAAAGTGTCATGGTGATTAGCCACTGTAAAACATCTACACGTAAATAATTAAGGGCATAAAGGATCAGGATAACAATCATGGCTGAGAAATCTAATCCTCCCATTGCCGGAATAACACGGCGAATTGGGGCCATTAAAGGCTCAGTTAATTGGAAGAGCAGATGATCGATAGGATTACGTCCTTGACTGACCCAACTGAGAATTGCACGGATGATAATCATCCAAAAAATAATCTTACCTGCTGCGGTGAGTAATTCAATAAATGCGAAGGGTAGGACTAAAGAAAATGGAATAGCACCACCTGCTCCGGATAAGTAAGAAGGGAGGATAATTTCTAATAACACTAAAACATATGCCAAGATGACCGAAGCAGTATCAATAGAGCCAATAGAGGGGATAATTCTTCTTAATGGACGCACAACAGGTTGGGTAATTTTAACCACAAATTGTGAAAATGGATTATAAAAATCAGCTCTTACACATTGCATCCATACACGAAGTAGTAGCACGGAAATATAGAGTTGAATAAGAGTCAGAATGACGAAATTTAAAAAGTTCATTAGTTGGCCCTGATGAAATTAAAACTGTTTTTCCATTTCTTGCGCTCGTTTAATCGCCGCTTGCATCGCTAAAGCAACATTCTCAGGTAATTTACCTGCATAGAATTGTGCCAATGCTGCAGCTGTTGTGCCACCTTTTGACGTTACTTGTTCACGTAATGTTGAAAAAGGTAAGCTATTTTGTTTTTCAGCTAATGCAGTAGAGCCACTGGCTGCTTGTTGTACAATAGCTCTTGCTACGTCGGCTGAAAAACCTAAGCGCTCGGCTTCTTGTTGCATAGATTCCATAAACAAGAAGAAATAAGCAGGCGCACTACCCGCAACGGCGATAATATCATTGATAGCTGATTCTTGCTCTACCCAAACCGTCGTACCGACGCTTTTCATTAACGCATCAGCAAATTGTTTATCTTCAGGGGTAATAGTGTTTTGAGCAAACATACCGCTTAACCCTTTGCCAACCAGTGCTGGGGTATTTGGCATGATGCGGATCAGTCGTAGCGAAGTGGCTAAATAATCATTATAACGAGAAGCTGGAATACCCGCGGCAATGGTTAGCACTAATTTTTGACTAAAATCGATATGTTGTAATGGCTTACAAACTTCAGCCATCATTTGTGGTTTGACGGCTAATACGATGACATCGGCATTTTCAACAGCACTGATGTTGTCGCAAGTACTCTGTATGGCAAACTCTTTTTCTAAAGGCTCACGTCGAACCTCTGAAGGTGAACTTACCGTAATGTTTTTTGCGGGATAACCACCATTAACCAGTCCTGCAATAATAGCGTGTGCCATATTTCCGGCACCAATAAAAGCGATATTGCGATGTTCCATACTAATTTAACCTCTTTTTTATTTATTGGCGTAATCACGAGCGCCAAAAATGGCCGTTCCAATACGTACCAGTGTTGAGCCACAGGCAATTGCTGCTTCCATATCACCAGTCATTCCCATCGACAATGTATCAATATCGGGGTACTGGTTTTGTAACTGTTTAAATGCTTGATGCATTTTCTCTAGTACCTCGACTTGCTTGTTATAGTCATTTTCTGGGGCAGGAATAGCCATTAGTCCGCGCAGTTTGATCCCTGGCAGAATGGATATTTGTGCAGCAAGGCCATCAAGCTCGGTAAGAGAGATCCCTGATTTACTGTTTTCATCACTAATATTTATTTGGATCAAAACATTGAGTGGCGGTAACGTAGTTGGACGTTGATCACTTAATCTTTGCGCTATTTTTAATCTATCTATGGTATGGCACCAGGCAAAATGTTCAGCAACAAGACGTGTTTTATTGGACTGCAATGGGCCAATAAAGTGCCAAACTAAATTTTTGTTTTCAGCAAAATAGCTAATTTTATCTACACCTTCCTGCACATAGTTTTCACCAAATTCAGTTTGTCCACATGCAATTGCTTTTTCGATATCGCTCACAGGCTTAGTTTTACTAACTGCAAGTAGAGTTATTTTGTCTGGAGAACGCCCGCATTTTTGCGCTGCGGTGTCAATGTGAGACCTGACATTGACGAGATTCTGTTTAATAGTATTCATGGCAACTCAGGAGATAATAAGATGAATATGGAAAAATTAATTATATATAGTGTAAAGCATAATGCTTCCGATCTGCACCTTTGTTGTGGCGATGTGCCACGATTACGGATCAATGGCGTACTTTATCAACAAAATCAATGTAAACCTATTACTTCTGATACGCTACTCAAATGGATAACACCTTATCTGACCACAGCGCAATTGCAATTTTTTGGTAAGGAGGGGCAAGTTGATACGGCGATAACTCTTGCTGAGGGGCAGCGCTTACGAGTGAATTTATTTCGCCAACAATTAGGGATATCCGCAGTACTAAGAGTGATAAATTCACAACTCCCGACATTAACATCACTACGCGCACCAAAATCAATCACTGCATTATTAGATAATGTTTCTAATGGACTCATTTTAGTGACGGGAGCAACAGGGAGTGGTAAATCATCCACATTAGCGGCGATGATTGATTATCTCAATCAGCATAAGCGTCAGCATATTCTTACTTTGGAAGCGCCAATAGAGTTTATTTACACCAATAAGCAAAGCATTATCCAACAACGTGAAATAGGGCGCGATGTACAAAATATAGCGAGTGCAATAAAAGCCGCATTACGTCAAGATCCCGATGTAATTATGCTAGGGGAATTAAGAGATCTAGAAAGTATTAAAATGGCATTAATTGCGGCTGAAACGGGGCATTTAGTACTAGCAACATTACATACGCAAGGCGTTGTTCAAACGTTAGAGCGTGTCACTAATGTATTTTCATCCAATGAACGACAATGGATCTCGGCACAATTAGCTGGAAGCTTAAAAGCAATTATTTCTCAGCAATTGGTTCCAGCAACACAAGGCGGGCGTGTTGCCCTGTTTGAAGTGATGTATATGACGCAGGGGATTGCACATCTGATCAGAGAAGGGAAATATCATCAAGTGACGACATTAATGCAAACTGGGTTTGAATATGGCATGCAAACCTTCACTTTAAGTCGCCAACAACGTCAATATGAAGGTTTGCTCAATGAGCACATCAATGAAGAAAATTAATACTGCCGTTCAAACCAGCTTTCTAAAATAATAACGGCAGAAGTTGCATCAACACTGCCTTTATCTAAAGAGCGATACCCCCCTTGTTCAAAAAGGTGAGCACGGGCTTCTACTGTGCTAAGGCGCTCATCATGTAAGGCGATTTGTACGCCAAAACGTCCATGTAAGCGATTGGCAAATTTTTTGGCTTGAGTAGTTACTAGCTGTTCTGTGCCGTCCATATTAAGAGGCAAACCTACCACCACTAAATCCGGTTGCCATTCTTTAATGATTTTTTCGATTTGACTCCAATCTGGAATACCATCTTTAGCTTTAAAGGAGGCTAATGGCCTTGCTGTCCCTGTAACTTCTTGACCTATTGCGGCTCCAATACTTTTGGTGCCAAAATCAAACCCCATTACCGTTCTATTTGACATTATGCATGACCAGCCGTTGGTGAAATTGTGTGGATATCGATACCAATTAGTTCGGCGGCTTTATGCCAACGCTCTGCAATTGGGGTATCAAAAATGATTTGTGGGATTGCTTCAACGGTAAGCCAACTATTTTCTAAAATTTCTCTCTCAAGCTGGCCTTTTTCCCAACTGGAATATCCTAATGAGACTAAGGTTTTTTCAGGCTGTCTTGCTGTGCCTAATGTTTCTAACACATCTTTTGACGTGGTGATCATGGTGCTATCGCTGATTTTAATACTTGAGCTAAAACCAGAAACAGGGGTGTGTAAGATAAAACCATGCTCTTCCGCTACAGGGCCACCAGACATAACCGGTTTTTGTAAGCTAATCGCACTATCTCTATCTGCTGAGAATATCTCCAACTGCTCTAAGACACTTTCAATAGAGATATCTTCAATTGGCTTATTAATAACTAAACCCATTGCACCGTTTTCATTATGTTCGCAAACATAGACGACCGAGCGTTGAAAGAGCGGATCGCTTAATGATGGCATAGCAATAAGAAAATGGTTGAGTAAATTCATAATAGTAATACTGTTCTCTGATTGTTTTTATTAAAAAACCTAGCCCTATTGATAATGTTTAATATAAGGGCTAGGTAAAGACTTTTAAACCTTAAAACACATCGTTTAAAAATTAGTTTTTCTTGTTAAGGCGAGCTTCAATAGCATCCATTAACATACCTGTAATAGAAACCTCAGGATAAGCTGCTTCAATCTCACGAGCACAAGTCGGGCTTGTAACATTAATTTCCGTTAAACGATCACCAATAACATCTAATCCAACAAAAATAAGGCCTTTTTGTTTTAAGATAGGTGCTACTTGGCGTGCAATTGCCCAATCGCTTTCTGTTAATGGACGCGCTTCTCCACGGCCACCAGCGGCTAAGTTACCACGGGTTTCACCTTTGGCAGGGATACGAGCTAAGCAATAAGGAACCGGCTCTCCATCAACTACCAGAATACGTTTATCACCATCAATAATTTCTGGTAAGAAATTCTGTGCCATACAGAAACGGTGACCGTGCTCTGTTAAGGTTTCGATAATAACACCGACGTTTGGATCATCTTTTTTCAGGCGGAAAATAGAGGCGCCACCCATACCGTCAAGTGGTTTAAAAATCACATCACCATGTTTTTCATGGAAAGCACGAAGATGTTTGGCTTCTCGAGTGACTAATGTATTTGGCGTTAATGAAGGGAACCATGCTGTAAACAGTTTTTCATTACAATCACGTAAGCTTTGTGGTTTATTAACAATTAAAGTCCCCATATCTTCAGCACGTTCAAGAATATAGGTAGCATAGATAAATTCGGTATCGAATGGGGGATCTTTACGCATTAAAATGGTATCAAGGGAGCCTAACGCAATATCTTGCTCTTGACCAAATTCAAACCACTTTTCAGGGTTTTCTTCTACACTTAACAGACGTGTGTGAGCACGGGCTTCACCTTGATTAAGATAAAGATCGTTCATTTCCATATAATGGATTTCCCAACCACGGCGCTGTGCTTCGAGTAACATGGCAAAGCTGGTATCTTTTTTAATTTTGATGGATGAAATAGGATCCATCACAATACCTAATTTAATCATTATTTCTCCTTTATCCCAGATCGCCGAACCGAACCTGCAAAGCGGTGATTGCGGTGAGTGCTGTTGTTTCAGTTCTTAATACACGAGGACCTAATAAAATATCAGTAAAATGGTATTTTGCTGTCATGGCAATTTCTTCAGGGGATAATCCCCCCTCAGGGCCAATTAATAGTCGTACTTTTTTAACTGGAAGTGGCAAGGTATTAATACTTTGGCTTGCTCTAGGGTGTAAATTAAGTTTTAAGCTATCATCCGTTTGGGCACACCACGCCTCTAATGACATCACCGGCATAAGCTGTGGAATTTTATTTCTGCCACATTGTTCACAGGCTGAGATAATAATTTTTTGCCATTGCTGATGCTTTTTTTCTAAACGACTAGGATCTAGTTTAACACCACAACGTTCAGAGATCAGCGGAGTAATAGTGTTAACACCTAATTCAACGGACTTTTGGATAGTAAACTCCATTTTTTCACCACGTGAAAGTACTTGGCCTAAATGGAGATCAAGTGGGGATTCTCTATCATCTATTTGTCCTTCATTAATCTGCACAATCACTGATTTTTTGCTGCTTTCGATAATATCAGCATCAAATACTTGATTGGAGCCATCAAAAAGTGCCAGTTTTTGGCCTTTTGACATTCTTAATACTCGTCCAACGTGATTTGCAGCTTCTTCTGCTAATGAAGTTTGTGTACCTGCACTGAGTGGCTCTGGATGATAAATGCGAGGAATACGCATAACGTGAAACCCTTACGTAAAATGTTAACCATGATAAACAAGATATTGTGATATGCATCATACGCATGCCATTAGCTCATGCAAGTTATCAGGTGGCTTTTTCTATCATTATAGCTGGATTTTATTTGCGAGATTTGTCGTAAAACTTCATGTTTGCAATATGATAAAACAACCATTGCTTGGAAGTAATAGCATTCTATTTTAGAGTCCTAGATTAGGAACTCGCAAATATCAAGGATAGATATTTATGTTATTACCGCAAAACATCATGATTACAATGGCCTTTTTTACCTTTTTAAAAGGGGGTAGCGATTATTTCTCTACCTCTGTTTTAGCACGCCTCTCACCTATTCGTTATCAGCAATTGTGGCAAGTCTATTTAATTATCTGTTTTTATTGGTCTTTTACTATTTCTAATTATTCGTTATTAATATTATTTCTATTGTTTAGTTTTTACCTCTTAACTCTCTCGTTTTTCGATGCAGATTATCTTCAGCTACCTGATAACTTAACTTTTTGGTTACTTTTCTTTGGAATTACGCTTAATTTAACGCCTTATGGCGTGATTTCTTCAACTTGCTCTTTTTATGGCTGTTTAGTCGCAAGCTTGTTTTTTTATAGTATTTATTGGCTCGGTTATTGGATATATCAAGAGACTATTTTGGGGTTGGGTGATGTAAAGCTTTTTAGTGCCATAGGCGCTTGGTGTGGAACAGAACTATTACCTTATATCCTCTTTTTTGCTGCACTATTAGGGATTGTTATTTATATGCTTATTTGGGCTTTTACTAATGTGAAGATAAAGCAGATTGCCTTTGGCTCTTGCCTTGCATTTTCAGCGATAGTTGTTTTAAGAGTAAAGACAATAATAATGTATTAAATAGGCTAATATTTCTTGCTGAATATTAAATAAGAGTGAGGTGTAGAATTTGTCTACACCTTCAAGTCTCTATCATTATTTACTCTATTTTCAGTAAGGTATTACAGCGTTTGTTTTAGAAAAGAAGTCCAACTTTTTGTATCGCCAAAATAATTCTCTACTGGGATCAACTGGTAGGTTTGGTTATCTTCAATACATAGCGTTGGGAAACCACGACCATTTACTTGATGCATTAATTGTTGAGTTTGCTGTATATGTTGAGTTATTTCATACTCATTTACTTGCGTAAATAGCGTCGAAAAAAGGGTGATATCAAACCCGAGTTTTTGTACGATAAAAAATAGCACATCTTTATCACTAATATTTAATCCATCAAGATAATAGGCATCTTGTAACGCTTTTAATAACATGACATCTCTATCGCCCATTTTTCTTGCTACCAATATCGCTGCAATTGGCATCAGTGAGTTTAATGTCATCTCTGTATTGGCGAGGTTATCACGGTATTGCTGGCTAAAAATTTGTCCCGATAACTGGCTAATACGTTCATCGATAGGGGTAACATGCTCTTTCCATGCATCGCCCCCTGTCACTTTTCTTGTCGGGGTAAATAATCCCCCACCATGTAGTGTTAGTACATGTGGGTATTCGTGACTCACTACTTCAATAAGTGGGGCAATGCCGTAGCACCACCCACAAAGTGGATCGTAAATATAGTGCAGCTTTTTGGTGCTATTTTCTTGGTTCACATGGCTTACTGAGGCCATTTCATCTCTCCTTTAAGGACTTTTGCGCTAAGCTCTAAACTCGATTTATCTGCTAAGTCAGGATAACTTTTTTCCATCGCCGCAATAAATTGTTCTGAGTTTTGAGTTTCAGCGAGTTTAATTTCTGCCTCTTTAAGGTAATTCATTGTGAAATCAACAGAACGCATATCATAATTGCTTTTTGGAACATAATGTCCTGGAATAACCGTTTTAGGTGATAACGTTTTAATCTGTTGTAACGCTTCTAGCCAATATTGGCGTTGTGCTTTAGATTGAGTATCTGCTAGCCACACATGAATATTTTCAGACAGTATTACCCCACCCATAATAGCATTCAGTTTTGGCACATAAACATAGGTTCTTTCTGGAGATTGGCTATCTAATCCTTTGATATAGAGTTTTTCACCTTCAAGAGAAAAACTATCACCAGTAACGACTTCAGGAATGATAACTTTTTTAGGGGCATTGTCTTTGAGGACAGGCCCCCAGTAGGCAAGTTTTCCTGCTTGGGTTTCATTAATGATTTTGACGGTGGGAGCTGAGGCAATCACTTTAGCATTTGGAAATGCTTCAGTAATGACATCTAACCCAAAATAAAAATCGGGATCAGAATGGCTGATATAGATATAAGTTAAGTTTTTCCCTGATGCTTTAATTTTATCGACTAAGGCTTGAGCATCATTTTTTTGGAATTGAGCATCGATTAAGACAGCATCTTTATCACCATAAATGATTTCAGATGAAACAGGGAATACACTGGCATCACCGGGATTGTAGATATCTAATGTTAACTCTGCTGCCATAACAGAAGTGGCGAAAAACGCAGTAGTTGCAAGTGTTAAAGGAAGTAATTTTTTCATCTTTATTTTCTCCATCATGTTGATGCGTTCTATAATAGGTTGCATGAAATGGGAGAAAAACCCTGTTTTGGTGAATACATTGTTGCATAAATCGAGCAAATAATATGGACAAAATTAAAGCATCAGAGGTTTTTGTGACCATCGTTAAGCAAGGTAGCATGATTAAAGCTGCTGATTATCTAGGTATGTCTAGAGCAATGGTGACGCGCTATCTTAATGAAATGGAGGAGTGGGCTGGGGTGCGTTTGTTGCATAGAACAACCCGTAAGCAGAGTCTGACTTCCGTGGGAGAATTAGTTTATCAACAAAGTTTACAACTGCTAGAGATGGCCGAGCGTATTCCCGCGAATATTCCCAAAGAGAGTCACCAAATCAGTGGGCTGGTGCGTATTACAACGGCACAATCACTCGCTAATTGTGCATTATCTGTGGCTATAACTGAATTTATACAACTTTATCCTCTTATTGCAGTCGATTTGCAGATATCTAATCAGACAGTCAATCTTATTGAAGAGCGTATTGATATTGCATTGCGTATTACCAACCATTTAGAGCCTAATCTGATAGCCCGCCCTTTAGCAAAATGTCTTTCTGTGGTTTGTGCTCATAAAGATTATTTAGCTAAACATGGTATCCCTAACACGCCGGATGATTTGACTTATCATCAATGTCTCACATATCGCTTTTTTGGCAGTAGCTTGTGGGAGTTTAGTTTAGGTGATGAGCGTTATTCTGTTCCTGTAGGTGGTAATTTAAGTGCCAATGAGTCTGTTGTGTTATTGCAAGCCACTTTGCAAGGTGCCGGAGTCTCCTTACAACCTTACTGCTCAGCAAAACCCTATCTTGAACGGGGTGAGTTAGAAATTTTGTTAGCGGATTATCAGCCACAGCCTATGGGAATTTATGCCGTGTTAGCGAGCCGACAAAATATGCCCGCAGCCGTGCGTGTTTTACTGGATTTTCTGGTTGACTGGTTTGCCTCTTCGCCTCATTGGTTGTCATTATCGGGTGAACGCGTGAGTTAATTGTTTTGGGTAATTAGCTAAAGTGGTTTTCATCACATCAATAAAATAGCGCACAAGTTGTGATGAGGGGCGATGAGATGGTGTGATCAAACTCACCGTAAATGGAATGGTAAAACTCAGTGGCCGTATACAGAGATCACTATATTGATAATCAAGGGCGGTAATAGGGTTAACGATAGAAACACCAATGCCTTTACTCACCATGGCACAAATTGAGGCCGCACTTTGTGTTTCCATGATCAATTGTCGAGTGATCCCCTGTTTAATAAACATAGCATCAATAAGTTGTCGATAACTATCATTAGCAGATAAGCTGATAAAACGAGTTTGATGAAAGTCTTGTGGCTGCAGTAATGCTTTTTTACTTAACACATGAGACTTTGGCAAAATAGCGACTTCATTTAACGTTAGCAGTGTTTCTTGTTGGGTTCCGGCAGGTGTTTGTGTGTGCTCAGTTAGCCCTAAGTCATAATGTTGTGCAGATAACCACTCCTCTAATAAAGGAGACTCCTGTGGCACTATCGTTAAATTAACCTCGGGATATTGGCTGAGAAATTGTTGGCAAATTGAGGGTAATAGTGATTGAGCAAATGCCGGTAAACAGGTGATATTTAATTCCGCTTGATGAAAATGGCGAATACTATTGGCTGCGGTAATAATGCGGTCAAGTCCATAATAAGAGCGCTGTACCTCTTCAAAAAATCTTAATCCCTCCGTGGTAGGTTGTAGTCGACCTTTAATTCTATCAAATAGCTTAAATGACAATAGCTGTTCAAGACGTGATAGTTCGCGACTGACTGTGGGTTGAGACGTTTTCAGTAAATCTGCCGCTTCGGTTAGGTTTTGTGTGGTCATCACTGCATGAAAAATTTCAATATGTCGCCAACTAAATGGAGTTTTCATAAATTTTATCCTATATCACAAGTGAATAGACTATAGCTAATTTGATATTTTTATTCCCGCTTTAATTGCTTAATAATATTTTTATTCACCCTACATTGCTGAGTAAAAAATGATGACAACATCCAACAATGCGATCCTATCTCAATTAGCACAAACTTATGGCACGCCATTATGGATCTATCAAGGTGAGACTATTTCTGAACATATTGAGCAATTAAAAGCCTTTGATGTGGTTCGTTTTGCACAAAAAGCCTGCTCTAACATTCATATTTTACGGTTAATGAAACAGCAGGGCGTTAAAGTTGATTCTGTCTCACTAGGTGAAATTGAGCGGGCGTTGGTTGCCGGTTTCCAAGGTGGTCGAGAGCGTAGTGAAATTGTCTTTACCGCCGATTTACTCGATGAAAAAACGATTGAACGTGTGGTTGAATTAGATATTCCGGTTAATGCAGGTTCTATTGATATGCTTCGCCAACTTGGAGAACGTCATCAAGGGCACGCGGTGTGGATAAGAATAAATCCTGGGTTTGGTCATGGACATAGCCAAAAGACCAATACAGGTGGGGAAAATAGCAAACATGGTATTTGGTATGAAGATGTGCCAGAAGCATTAGCGGTGATTAATCAATACAATTTGAATTTGGTTGGTTTCCATATGCATATTGGCTCAGGGGTTGATTATCAGCATTTAGCGAGTGTCTGTGATGCAATGGTTGAGCAAGTACTCACCTCTAATGTTGATATTAAAGCCATCTCGGCCGGTGGGGGATTGTCAACACCTTATCAGCAAGGAGATAAAAGAGTCGATTTAAACCACTATTTCTCTTTATGGGATAGTGCTCGTCAACGTATAGCGCAACACCTTGGGCATGATATTGAACTGGAAATTGAACCAGGACGCTTTTTAGTGGCTGAGTCTGGCGTGTTAGTGTCACAAGTAAGGGCGGTTAAGTCGATGGGAAATCGTCATTATGTGCTGGTGGATGCAGGGTTTAGTGATTTAATGCGCCCAGCTATGTATGGTAGTTACCATCAAATCACATTATTAGATAAATACGGCCAATTAAAATCTAGCGAGTTTCAACAAGAAACCATAGTTGCGGGGCCTCTTTGTGAATCTGGTGATGTGTTTACCCAGCAAGAAGGAGGAATGGTTGCTCCTCGTTTATTACCTCCGGCAGAAGTTGGTGATTACTTAGTTATTCATGATACGGGGGCTTATGGTGCATCAATGTCATCTAACTATAATAGTCGTCCCCTTATTCCTGAAGTGTTAATTTCACAGGGCATACCTCAATTAATTAGACGTCGTCAAACCATTGAAGAGCTATTAGCGCTAGAAATTAACCTGTAACTTTTACTATTCCTCCCAGTGTGATCATCTCCCAATAAAAAACACCTCATTATTAAATTAAAATAATGAGGTGTTGTATCCGTGTTTCAGTCGTTAAATGGCAGACTATTTATTGACGATCATAACGGCATAATTAGGCTGCTTTATCTGTTTTTATTGTATCAGTTGACGACTTTTTTGCCGGCACCGCCAAGGCATCAAAGTCAAATTCATCCACATTAATACTACGTAAACGGCTTTGCTCCGCTTTGTGTAAGATATCAGCTTCTTCGGGAGTCACTCGTTTATCGGCTAAGGCTTTATCCGCTAATTTATCTAATTGAGTGAAGCTAAATTTCTTTTCATAGAGTCGACAGATACGTTCAAACAGTGGCTCTGCGGCTAAAATATCGAGCAGAGCTTCTTCCATTAAACCATGAGGATTGTGCTCACTGGGTGTGAGGAATTGTCCTTTACCAATACGATCACGGGTTTCAGAAGGTTGTTGGATAATTTGAGCCACTTTACTATCTAACTTATCTGAAGGCAGTTTCTGCACTTTACCCAGAGGGAAAATAATGGCGCGCAGAGCTCCTGCAACAAAACGATTTGGGAAATTGCGTAATAGCTCATCAATGGCATTTTCTGCTTGGTATAAACACTCTTTAATACCCCAGTGTACCAGTGGTAAATCAGCGGTATTACGACCTTCATCCTCATAACGTTTTAGTACCGCAGAGGCGAGGAAAATATGACTTAAAATATCGCCAAGTCTTGCAGAAATACGTTCACGACGTTTTAAACTACCACCTAAAACCCCCATGGCAACATCAGAAAGTAACGCCATGTTGGCACTGAGCCGGTTAATTTGTTGGTAATAACGACGAGTTTCATCTTTTGTTGGCGCGGTACTTAAGCGACCATTAGTGATACCTAACCAAAGGCTACGTAATGTATTACTGGCAACATGGCCTAAGTGACCAAATAAGGCATGATCAAAGTCGTGTAAGTTGTTATCTCTAGCCGCTGCAATTTCATCTAAAACATAAGGGTGGCAACGAATAGCCCCTTGTCCATAAATGATCATGCTACGAGTGAGAATATTAGCGCCTTCCACTGTAATGGCGATGGGGGAGCCTTGATAAGAGCGAGCCACAAAGTTAGAAGGGCCAAGACAAATCCCTTTTCCACCAACAATATCCATTGCATCAATAATCCCGCGTTGCGCTCTATGGGTACAATGATATTTTACGATAGCAGAAAGTACGGCAGGCTTTTCTCCTAACATAATACCTGTGGTAATTAAGGTTGAAGCTGCGTCCAAGAGATAAGCATTACCAGCAAGGCGCGCTAATGGCTCTTCAATTCCTTCCATCTTCCCGATAGGAAGCTTAAATTGACGACGAATTCGAGAGTAAGCACCTGTTGCCATTGCTGCACTTTTTAAGCCTCCAGTGGAGTTAGATGGCAGTGTGATACCACGACCGACTGAAAGACATTCCACCAGCATTCTCCAACCTTGGCCTGCCATTTTTGGACCACCGATAATAAAATCGATAGGAACGAAAACATTTTTACCACGAGTGGGACCATTCATAAAAGGAACATTGAGTGGGAAATGGCGATGACCAATTTCTACCCCTTTTACGTCGGTTGGAATTAAAGCACAAGTAATACCGGGGTTTTCATCATCACTCAGTAGATGGTCTGGATCGCGAAGTTTAAAAGCGAGCCCTAATACTGTGGCTATAGGTGCTAAAGTAATATAGCGTTTATTCCATGTGAGACGAATACCAAGGACTTGCTCACCTTGCCATTCCCCCATACAAACCACACCACTATCAGGGATAGCGCCAGCATCAGAGCCTGCTTCAGGACTGGTTAATGCAAAGCATGGAATTTCATCACCTTTGGCTAAACCGGGTAAGTAACGTTTTTTCTGCTCATCAGTACCATAATGTTGCAATAACTCACCTGGACCTAATGAATTAGGTACACCTACAGTGATGGCGAGAATACCAGAAACACCCGCGAGCTTTTGCAGTACACGAGATTGTGCATAGGCAGAAAACTCTAATCCGCCATACTCTTTTTTGATAATCATCGCAAAGAAGCGATGGTCTTTTAAATATTGCCAAATCTCAGGAGGTAAATCAGCTAGTTCATGTGTGATTTGGAAATCATTGGTCATGCGACAAACTTCTTCAACTGGACCATCCAGAAAAGCTTGTTCTTCAGCGGTAAGTTGTGGCTTAGGATAATTGTGAAGTTGTTTCCAATCTGGTGCTCCACGGAATAATTCACCTTCCCACCATGTTGTTCCCGCATCAATGGCCTCTTGCTCTGTCTTAGACATAGATGGCATCACTTTTTGGAAAGCCTTTAGTGCAGGGGCAGAGATATATGCTTTGCGAATAGAAGGAAGAGTGAATGGTAATAATATCAATGCAACGGGCAGTAATAGCCAGTAGCTCCAGATATTGGCTAAACCCATCACGAAAGTATAAGCAATAAGTAAGATACTGCTTACTACAAGGCTGTATTTTCGGTAACTAAGTATACCGATGAGAACTAAGAAAAGCACAATACTGAGTAGGGTCATAATAAAACTCCTGTATTTGCAAGACATCAGAGGTCAGACCTGTTATGTGTTATTTAGATCTAATGCAGTCACCAAGTTTTAGCAATATTTTTACATTCTAATTACAATGTAGCTCACAAATTATTCGTAAATGAGAGAAGTTAGCATTTGTAGGTAAAGAGGTGCTTCTTTCGTATCATTGGATCCGTTACACTGAGAAATAGATATTTTTTGATCCCTTTTCTGGAGTAAAAATCCTATGTACCAAGATCTTATTCGTGGCGAATTAACTGAAGCGGCAGATACACTCTCTCGTTTTTTACAAGATGATGCGAATATTGAAGCTATTCAAAAAGCAGCTGTATTATTAGCAGACTCATTTAAAGCAGGCGGCAAAGTTTTATCCTGTGGTAATGGGGGATCACACTGTGATGCTATGCATTTTGCAGAAGAATTAACGGGGCGCTATCGTGAAAATAGACCCGGTTATCCTGCTATCGCAATTTCTGATGTGAGCCATATTTCTTGTGTGAGTAACGACTTTGGTTATGAATATGTTTTTTCACGTTATGTGGAAGCGGTAGGTAAAGAGGGTGACGTATTACTGGGGATCTCAACTTCCGGTAATTCAGGCAATATTATTAAAGCCATTAGTGCCGCTCGTGAAAAAGGTATGAAAGTTATTACTCTAACAGGTAAAGATGGCGGAAAAATGGCAGGGAGTGCAGATATTGAAATTCGTGTCCCTCATTTTGGTTATGCCGACCGTATTCAAGAAATCCATATCAAAGTTATTCATATTCTGATCCAGCTGATTGAAAAAGAAATGGAAAAATAACGATATAGTAATATTGCCTTATATGAATAATTAAAGCGTGAGTAAGTAGGAGCGGGCGATGTGTGAATTGTTGGGCATGAGTGCAAATGTACCCACTGATATCAATTTTAGTTTAAGTGGCCTCATTCCTCGTGGTGGTAAAACTGGCCCTCATAAAGACGGCTGGGGTATCACCTTTTATGAAGGATTAGGATGTCGTACATTTAAAGATCCACAAGCTAGTGCCGTTTCACCCGTCGCTCGTTTTGTACAAGAATATCCCATTAAATCACATGCTGTCATTGCGCATATTCGCCAAGCTAATCGAGGTAATGTCAGTTTAGAAAATACGCATCCTTTTACCCGTGAACTGTGGGGTAAAAATTGGACTTATGCTCATAATGGACAACTTAAAGGTTATCAATCACTGGATACAGGGCGTTTTAGAGCGGTAGGACAGACTGATAGTGAAAAAGCCTTTTGCTGGATATTAAATCAGCTTGAAAAGCGTTACCAGAGAACACCATCTAATTGGCCGGCTGTCTTTCGTTTCATTGCTATTTTAGCTGATCAATTGCGGCAAAAAGGTGTGTTTAATATGTTGTTATCCGATGGCCGGTTTGTTATGGCATATTGTTCAACTAATTTACACTGGATAACCCGTAAAGCTCCTTTTGGTAAGGCCAAATTGCTGGATCAAGATATTGAAATTGATTTTCAGCAACACACTAAAGCGGATGATATTGTGTCGGTAATATCGACATTACCCTTAACAGGTAATGAATCTTGGCAAAAAATTCCTGTTGGTGAGTTTGTTTTATTTGATCGTGGGTTGCGAATTTTGTAACCATTTACTATCGATACTTTTAGCTAAATTTAATGTGGAAATAGCCTCACGATTATTCACCAAATAGCGACCGTTTTTTACACTAATTACTGGGATTTTTTGGTATTCTTCCACATATTGGTAAGCAGGTGCTAACTGTTGCCAAAAATCCATATTGGCAGAGTATTGGAATTTTTTCATATTTTCGGCTGTCATTTTAAAAGGGAAAATATGAATATTAATGTTCTGTTGGCCATTTTTCAGCGCAAGTTCGGCATATTGGTAGATTTCATCCATCACAGTATCGGTCATTGCATAGCAACCCACTGATTTACAAGCACCGTGGATCATCAAAAAATCACCGGTATAACCTTGCTCTTGATCGTATTGATTAGGAAATCCTAGGTTAATTGCTCGATAAAACCGACTATTTGGGTTAAGCTGAGTTTGATTAACTTGATAAAAGCCTTCGGGACTTTTTAAATCACCTTGATATTTCTTCGGACCTAATCCTCCCGAATAGCTACAAATGGGATAAGTACGTATTTTCTCTAATTGTCCATCCTGTTTTTCTATATACAGTTCTAGTAAGTTTTCTTCTTTAAATATTTGAATATAGATGGGCTCTCCTGTACTTTTTTTAACAGGTTTGATAAGAAATTTTGAACTATTTTCAGCGTTAACAAATAATGAGGTTAATATTATTGTTAAAAATATGATTAATTGTTTTGCGTGACTGGTCATGGTTTTATCAAAAAAAAGGCTTAAAATTTGTTGATAAACTAGATTGTAGATTGCAATGAAGCAATCAATTTGTAAATTTAAATCTACTATGGTTTCTTTTCTATTACAAAATATTCTGTATAAAACTTAATCGTTGGTCGAGAAATGTGATATTTTAATTCGGTTTATGCGAATTGTTAACGTTTCAGTCAAAATAATATTCCCATTTGCTTGAGCTAAATCACTCGAATAGTCAGACAGGCTGAAACTGAGATGATAAAATTCAGATCGGCAGAATAAGAGAAAATAGTAACAATTATCGGAGATAAATAACTTAGGGTATCAAACTACCTTAAGGTGTTTTTATTACAGAGTCGCTACATTTTCGGGGTGAATTTGTAGCTTAGGGTTTAACTGATAAACTTGTGCAAATCTTATGATTAAAATTAAAAAAGGACTCGACCTCCCAATTGCAGGAGCGCCTGCCCAAGTGATAGAAGACGGACCCGCGATTCGACACGTAGCTTTGCTAGGTGAAGAATATGTCGGAATGCGTCCTTCTATGATGGTTTCGGAAGGTGAGCATGTTAAAAAAGGGCAGGTTCTTTTTGAAGATAAAAAGAACCCCGGTGTAATATTCACAAGCCCTGCGTGTGGTAAAGTTGTTGCCATTAACCGCGGTGAGCGCCGTGTACTTCAATCCGTTGTTATTGAAGTTGACGGCGATGAAGAAGTCACTTTCGACAGTTATGATAGCTCATCACTTTCAGAATTGACCCGTGAACAGGTAGAAACAAACCTAGTAAATTCAGGTTTATGGACAGCGTTAAGAACACGTCCATACAGTCGTTCCCCTAAATTAGGAACCACGCCGGTGGCAATTTTTGTCACTGCGATGGATACTAATCCATTAGCGGCAGATCCTACTGTGATCATTGAACAAAACGAGCAGGCTTTTAACGATGGTCTGATTGTTTTAAGTAAATTAACAGAGGGTAAGGTACATGTTTGTCATGGTGAAAAAGCACCGGCAAAACTCAATGATGGACAAATTAGCTATAACCAATTTGTTGGCCCTCATCCTGCGGGATTAGTGGGTACTCATATCCATTTCTTAGAGCCAGTCAGCGCGAAAAAAATGGTATGGCATCTTAACTACCAAGATGTTATTGCGATAGGGTATCTCTTTACTACCGGCTCTTTATATACCGAGCGTGTTGTTGCATTAGCGGGACCTCAAGTTAAAGCCCCTCGATTATTACGTACCTGTTTAGGTGCTGATCTTTATGAATTAACGAAAGATCAATTAGTCGATGGTGATAATCGTATTATTTCTGGCTCTATTTTATGGGGTTGGAAATCGGACGAAGCGCATCACTATTTAGGCCGTTTTCATAACCAAGTCTCTGTATTACGCGAAGGTCGTGAAAAAGAGTTATTTGGTTGGGGTTATCCAGGTACTAATAAATTCTCCATTACACGTACCACAATTGGTCACTTCTTAAAGAACAAACGTTTTGCATTTACAACCACAATGAATGGTGGTGAACGTTCAATGGTGCCAATTGGTAACTATGAGCGTGTTATGCCATTAGACATTATGGCAACACATTTGTTACGTGATTTGATTGTCGGTGATACTGACAGTGCTCAAGCATTAGGTTGTTTGGAATTGGACGAAGAAGATTTGGGACTATGTACTTATGTTTGTCCAAGCAAATATGAGTATGGCCCAGCACTGCGCCAAGTATTGACCAAAATTGAGCAGGAAGGGTAACTCATGGGGTTGAAAAATTTATTTGAAAAAGTAGAGCACCATTTTGAGCCCGGTGGTAAATACGCCAAGTGGTATGTACTCTATGAAGCGGTCACAACGGTTTTTTATACGCCGGGTACGGTGACACGTAATGGTTCGCATGTACGCGATACCATCGATCTAAAACGTATGATGATCCTTGTTTGGTTATCTGTTTTCCCAGCCATGTTCTGGGGAATGTATAACGTTGGTCAACAAGCGATCCCTGCTCTTAATCAGTTGTATAGTGGTGCTGAGTTACAGCAAGTGATTGCTTCTGATTGGCACTATGCACTTGCACAGTATTTAGGTGCATCATTGACACCAGATGCTGGGTGGGGAAGTAAAATGCTCCTTGGGGCAACTTACTTTTTACCTATCTATCTTGTTGTCTTTGCGGTAGGTGGTTTCTGGGAAGTGTTATTTTCCCTTATTCGCGGACATGAAATTAACGAAGGTTTCTTTGTTACTTCTATTCTGTTTGCGTTAATTGTGCCGCCCACATTACCATTATGGCAGGCTGCTTTAGGTATCACCTTTGGTGTCGTAATTGCAAAAGAGATTTTTGGTGGAACAGGACGTAACTTCTTAAACCCCGCATTAGCAGGGCGTGCTTTCCTCTTCTTTGCTTATCCGGCACAAATTTCAGGCGATCTTGTTTGGACTGCCGCTGATGGTTTCTCTGGTGCAACCCCTCTCTCTCAATGGTCTGTTTCTGGTCAAAGTGCATTGTTAAATAATGTCACTCAGCAGCCTATTTCTTGGATGGATGCATTCCTTGGAAATATCCCTGGTTCTATTGGTGAAGTCTCAACACTGATGATCCTAATTGGCGGCGCAATCATTTTATTTGCTCGTATCGCATCATGGCGCATTGTTGCCGGTGTGATGGTGGGTATGATTGCAATGTCATATCTGTTTAACTTGATTGGTTCTGACTCTAATCCATTATTCTCAATGCCTTGGCACTGGCACCTCGTATTAGGTGGCTTTGCATTTGGTATGATGTTTATGGCAACCGATCCGGTATCAGCTTCATTCACTGATAAAGGCAAATGGGCTTACGGTATTTTAATTGGCGTAATGGCTGTGCTAATCCGTGTCGTCAATCCGGCTTACCCAGAAGGAATGATGCTAGCAATCTTATTCGCCAACTTATTTGCACCGCTGTTTGACTATGTGGTTGTTCAGGCGAATATTAAGCGGAGAAAAGCTCGTGGCTAAAGAAAAAAACAAAGATAGCGTCGGAAGAACGTTCCTCGTTGTATTTATTCTATGTCTTGTTTGTTCCGTGGTAGTAGCTGGCTCTGCTGTTGGACTTAAATCTAAGCAAGAAGAGCAAAAGCTACTGGATAAACAACGTAATATTCTAGATGTTGCTGGTTTATTGGTGCCTAAAATGAGCGCCAGTGAAGTACTCAAAGTTTACGATACACGCATTAAAGCTAAGATTGTAAACTTCAAAACTGGCGAATTGACAGACAGTAAAGGCGACTTTGATTTAAATAGCGAACTACGTAGCGATGAAACTTCTATCGCACTATCACCTGAAGAAGATATTGCAAAAATTCGTCGTCGCGCCAATACCGCAGAAGTTTACTTTGTTCTTGATGATCAAGGTAAAACCCAAGAAGTGGTACTGCCCGTCTATGGTTCAGGCCTATGGTCGGTCATGTATGCCTTTGTTGCGGTAGATATTGATGGTGTAACAGCGAAGGGGATTACCTATTATTCTCATGGTGAAACGCCGGGGCTAGGTGGAGAAGTTGATAATCCGCAATGGAAGGCTCAGTGGAAAGGTAAACGCTTACTGAATGAAGAAGGTGTGCCTGCTATTAAAATCGTACGTGGCGGGGCATCAGATAGTCCTTATGGTATTGATGGCCTTTCAGGTGCAACCTTAACCTCTAACGGCGTTCAACATATGTTCGATTTTTGGTTAGGTGATAAAGGTTTCGGCCCATTCCTGAAAAAAGTTCGTGAAGGAGAGATCAATGGCTGATACAAAAGAGATCAAACGCGTTTTACTCGGGCCGTTGTTAGATAATAACCCGATTGCCTTACAGGTATTAGGGGTCTGTTCTGCATTAGCAGTAACAACCAAGCTTGAGACGGCATTAGTAATGACCATTGCGGTAACATTAGTGACGGCATTCTCAAACTTCTTTATTTCACTGATCCGCAACTATATCCCCGGCAGTGTACGTATTATTGTGCAAATGGCGATCATTGCTTCATTAGTAATTGTGGTAGACCAAGTTTTACAAGCGTACGCTTATGAAATATCTAAACAGCTTTCTGTTTTCGTTGGTCTTATCATTACTAACTGTATCGTGATGGGACGCGCTGAAGCCTATGCGATGAAGTCACCACCTATCGAAAGCTTTATGGATGGTATCGGTAATGGCCTAGGATATGGGGTTATCTTGATCCTTGTTGGATTTTTACGTGAGCTATTTGGTTCAGGTAAATTATTTGGCATTACGGTGATGGAATCTATCCAAAACGGCGGTTGGTATCAACCTAATGGCTTATTCCTGTTAGCGCCAAGTGCTTTCTTTATTATTGGCTTGCTAATTTGGGGATTACGTACATTAAAACCTGCACAGGTTGAAGAGGACTAATTGCCATGGAACATTATATAAGCTTATTTGTTCGTGCTGTTTTTATTGAAAATATGGCACTGGCGTTCTTCTTAGGGATGTGTACTTTCCTTGCGGTATCTAAAAATGTAAAAACAGCATTTGGATTAGGTATTGCGGTAACCGTTGTTCTGGGTCTTTCTGTACCTTTGAATAACTTGGTGTACAACTATGTACTACGCGCGAATGCATTAATGGAAGGTGTTGATTTAAGTTTCTTAAACTTTATCACTTTCATTGGTGTGATTGCGGCTCTGGTACAGATCCTCGAGATGATTTTAGATCGCTACTTCCCTTCGCTATATAACGCATTGGGGATCTTCTTGCCACTGATCACTGTTAACTGCGCTATTTTTGGTGGTGTGTCCTTTATGGCACAACGTGACTATAACTTTAGTGAATCTATTGTATATGGTTTCGGCTCTGGAATTGGCTGGATGTTAGCTATCGTATTACTGGCTTCTATTCGCGAAAAAATGAAATACGCGGATGTACCGTCAGGTATGAAGGGATTAGGAGTTACTTTTGTCACCACAGGGTTGATGGCATTAGGTTTCATGTCCTTCTCTGGTGTTCAGCTATAAAGGGTGAGAAGAACTCATGGATATAATTATTCTAGGTGTTGCGATGTTTACCCTGATTGTATTGGTGCTAACTGCATTGATTTTGTTTGCAAAATCAAAGTTAGTCAATACAGGGGATATTGAAGTTGAGGTGAATGGAGATCCTGAAAAAAGTTTCCATGCGCCAGCCGGTGATAAATTACTCAACGTATTATCAAACGAAGGTATTTTTATCTCATCTGCATGTGGTGGTGGTGGCTCTTGTGGTCAATGCCGCGTAAAAGTACTTGAAGGTGGTGGAGATATTCTTCCTACTGAGCTTTCTCATATTAATAAGCGTGAAGCTAAAGAAGGTTGCCGTTTAGCTTGTCAGGTTAACGTTAAAAATAATCTGAAATTAGAGCTACCCGAAGAGATCTTCGGGATTAAAAAATGGGAATGTGAAGTTATCTCAAATGATAACAAAGCCACGTTTATTAAAGAGTTGGTATTAAAAATTCCTGAAGGTGAAGTGGTACCTTTCCGTGCTGGGGGCTTTATTCAGATTGAATGTCCTCCTCACACTGTGCGCTATGAAGATTTTGATATTCCTGAAGAGTATCGTGAAGATTGGGATAAATTTAATTTATTCCGCTATGTTTCTGAAGTTAAAGAGACCACAGTGCGTGCATACTCCATGGCGAACTACCCTGAAGAGCATGGCATTATCATGTTAAACGTGCGTATTGCGACACCGCCACCACGTAATCCTGATGTGCCACCGGGAATTATGTCATCTTATATTTGGTCATTAAAACCGGGTGATAAAGTGACAATTTCAGGGCCGTTTGGTGAATTCTTCGCGAAAGAAACTGATGCGGAAATGATCTTCATTGGTGGTGGTGCTGGTATGGCACCGATGCGTTCACATATTTTTGATCAGCTAAAACGCTTACATTCTAAACGTAAAATTAGCTTCTGGTATGGTGCTCGTTCTGTGCGTGAAATGTTCTATACAGAAGATTTTGATATGCTGGCTAAAGAGAATGAAAACTTTACTTGGCATGTTGCGCTGTCAGATGCATTACCGGAAGATAATTGGACGGGTTACACCGGCTTTATTCACAATGTGCTCTATGAAAACTACCTCAAAGATCATCCAGCACCAGAAGATTGTGAATTCTATATGTGTGGACCACCAGTGATGAATGCTGCGGTGATCAAAATGCTTAAAGATTTAGGCGTAGAAGATGAAAATATTATGCTGGATGACTTTGGTGGTTGATTTTTCTCATAAAGCAGATAAAGCATAACAGTATGAAATGACAAGCGCCCACTAATGTGGGCGCTCATGATCAGAAGAGAGATATATGTTAAAAAGAAAGATGATGCATGGGATCTTGATGCTATGTGCACTGGTTTTCTTATCAGCCTGTGGTGAAAAACAGCAGGTGTTAGAAGGCGAAACGATGGGAACTTACTATTCAATTAAATATGTTCCTAGTAGTGATTCACCTTCACAAAGCGTCTTACAAACAGAAATCGATCGTATTCTTGAAGAAGTGAACGATCAAATGTCAACGTATCGTCCTCAATCTGAATTAAGTCGTTTCAATCAAAGTCGTGAAATTAATACGCCATTCCCAGTTTCACCCGCTACTGCTAAAGTCGTTAGTGAAGCGATTCGTATTAATAAAATTACGGATGGGGCTTTAGATGTTACTGTTGGGCCTTTAGTCAATTTATGGGGATTTGGCCCTGAAGGACGTTTTACTCATCAACCTTCAGCCGATGAACTAGCTAAACGTAAAAAATGGACGGGAATTGATTACCTTGCAGTGGAAGGTAATACATTAATTAAAAAAATACCTGAGCTTTATGTTGATCTCTCTTCTATTGCTAAAGGTTATGGTGTTGATGCTGTTGCCGAATATTTGATTTCTCAAAATATTACCAATTATATGGTTGATATTGGTGGTGAGGTGAGAACACAAGGTGTTAATGGTAATGATAAACCTTGGCGCATTGCGATTGAAAAACCTGCTAATGATGGCACCACACAGAGTGTACAATTAATTATTGAACCGGGTGATAATTCGATTGCGACATCGGGGGATTATCGTAACTATTTTGAAGAAGATGGCGTCCGTTTTTCTCATACGATTGATCCTACAACAGGTCGCCCAATCAAACATAACCTTGCCTCTATTACCGTAATTGTACCTACTTGTATGAGTGCTGATGGTTTATCAACAGGGTTAAATGTTCTGGGGCCTGAAAAGGGTTTAGAGGTAGCAAATAAATTAAATATTCCTGTTTTTATGATAGTTAAAACTGAAAATGGGTTTGAAGAGCGTTATAGTAAGGCATTCGCCCCATTCTTGAAAAAGTAGAATTTAAGGAGAGAAGGTTATGTTAAAAATATTTCTTTTTGCCTTCATCTTGTTCTTACTGGCATTCTTTGGAATGGCTTTAGGATATATTGTTAAACGTAAAAGTATTCAGGGCAGTTGTGGTGGTTTAGGCTCTATTGGTATTGAGAAAGAGTGTGATTGTCCTGAACCTTGTGATGCTCGTAAAAAAAGAATGGCGAAAGAAGCTGCTCGCCAAGAGCTATTGCAGAAAAACCGCATCTTATAATTTGGTTATCGATGCATTTTTTTGCTAACGATGGATTTATCAAGTAATAGCTAAAATAAAAGAGTGACGTATATTTTATACGCCACTCTTTTTTGTTTAGAAAAATCGCTTTCAGATAAGGATATTAAGCTTTTTAATACCGTGATTAAGTCGCTGCTACTTCCAAGGATAAGGGTTACTGCCTTCCCACTCTAATACTTCTTTTTTCGCTTCATCATAAGAATAGCCATAATGCTCTTGGAGTTTCCCTATCAGTTGCTCTCTGGTTCCTTCAATAATATCCAGTTCATCATGGGTGAGTTTTCCCCATTTTTCTTTCACTTTTCCTTTAAATAAATTCCAGTCACCAGAAGCTTTATTATTTAACATCTTATTCCACCTAACTTATTTCTGTTTATTGACACTATTAAGTGTAGAAGAGAAATGTATTAAGGTAAAAAAGCGCCAATGTCGCAACGATGTTTACTCTTTTCTGAATGCTTTTATTTTAGCTGGAGAATCAACCATAACTGCATCAGCACCTAATTCTACTGCTTGCAAATAATCTTTCTCAGTATTGATACCGAATAAAACGATATGCGCATTACCCCCCGCACGAAAACAAGACATCGCATCTTTGTCCCAACTTAATACAGCCGCTGAACGAGCTTCACCTAAGGTATATTTTTCAACCACCTCAACTTTTCTGTGCAGTTCAAGGCCATACCAACGTGTGATATCAAGATTTTCTGGCAGTAAACAGATATGCCCCATAGTAATATTGGCTAAGATATCGCGGGTAACATCACGACTTTCAAAGCGTTGTACATTATCAGGTAACGCATCTAAAAAAGCACTATTGGTAGAATAAACGCGCGTTCTTTCTAACGCATTATGTTTGCTTAATACCGAAGCTAATGCTTTGCCTTGTATAACGGGATCGGCATCAGGTGATTTTAAGTCAATATAGAATTGTGTTTTAGGAAATTGAGTCAGAATATACTCCAATGTCGGGATAGTAACTCCTTTATTGCGATATGGAAATTGTTGTGCTTCCCCATATTTATATCCTGCATCCCATTGCGCCAATTCTTTGGCAGTAAAGGTTGAAATTGCCCCTTGCCCATTAGTGAGGCTTTTTAGATCACTTGGACGATAAAGAACAGGGACATTATCTTTAGACAGTTGAACGGTTATCCAAATTGCATCAGCTTGATTGCTTAGTGCTGTTTTGATAGCAATTTCGGTATTTTCAGGTGCATCCGCTGTGCCACCTCTGTGTGCAATAATTTTAGGAGAAGCCATAACAAATACTGAGTAAAAGAGGAATGAAATTGCAATAAATATTTTGATCATATAACTCTATTTCCTTGTTTTATATTTGATTTTCAAATAATTACGATAAAAATAAAAAGAGCAGAATAAGTTAAAAGTAATCTATCATTACTGTGTGACATTTCTATAAACAAACGTACTTAATTAAAATAATAATCACTAATATCACTTAAAATAGGTATAGATCAGGGAATAAAAATTGTAGTTAATGGTTGTTTACTGTATATTTAAACAGTAAATAGCGTGAGGTGATTGTATGCGGAAAATTATTCATGTCGATATGGATTGTTTCTATGCTGCGATTGAAATGAGAGATAACCCTACATTAAAAGAGATCCCTATTGCAGTCGGTGGTAATGCTTCTCGTCGAGGTGTTATCTGTACTGCTAATTATCCTGCTCGCCGTTTTGGTGTCCGTAGTGCCATGTCAACGGCTACGGCATTAAAATTATGCCCTCATTTAAAAGTATTGCCCGGTCGCATGGCATTATATAAAGAGACTTCAGCTAAAATTCGTCAAATATTTGCCCGTTATACAGATTTAATAGAGCCGCTTTCATTAGATGAAGCTTATCTTGATGTGTCTGATAGCAAACACTGTCACGGCTCTGCCACATTGATAGCGCAACAGATCCGCCAGCAAATTTTTGCTGAACTTAACCTCACGGCTTCCGCCGGTATTGCGCCGATTAAGTTTCTCGCCAAAATAGCATCTGATTTAAATAAACCGAATGGACAATATGTGATCACCCCTGAACAGATGGATGACTTTATTTTAAAATTACCATTAAATAAAATTCCGGGAGTAGGAAAAGTCACCTTTGCTCGATTACAAGAGATGGGATTAGAAACCTGTGCTGATGTTCGTCGTGCTGATGTTATTTCCTTAGTGAAAAATCTAGGTAAATTTGGGCAAAGCTTATGGGAGCGTAGCCATGGTATTGATGAGCGATTAATCAATCCTGAACGTTTAAGAAAATCTGTTGGTGTTGAGCGCACACTAGCTGAAGATATTGATTCATGGGATGAGTGTTTAGCATTGCTTGATGGATTATATGATGAATTAGAAAAACGATTAAGCCGAGTGAAACCTGATCTTAGAATTGCGAGACAAGGGGTTAAATTAAAATTTGATGATTTTCAGTTAACCACCCAAGAGCATTCTCATCCTATTTTAGAAAAAACGGATTTAATTGATATTGCTTATCAGGCATGGCATGAACGTCGAAATGGCAGGGGAGTAAGATTAGTCGGTTTTCATGTCACGTTGCAAGATCCACAAATGGAACGACAACTTCTTTTAGCATTATAAGTATTAAAAAACCATAGCGAGCATCAAGGCGCACTATGGTTAATGTATTTAAATATACTTTTTAATTAATAGATGATCACCAGCGGTAATTTATCGTTGCTGTCATGGTTCTGCCAATGCCATAAAAACAGGCAGTTTCACCCGCACAAGAGGCAACATAGTGTTTGTTGGCAATATTATTCATATTTAGTTGAACTTCAGCCCCTTTTAAAGAGGAGGATAATTCGCCTAAAGAATAACCTACCATGGCATCGTACAAAGTGACTGCAGGTACACTAATCGTATTTTTAGTGTCACCTTGAGATACACCGATATATCTCACACCAAAGCCCGCTTTAGCACCATTAAATAGCCCTGATGTTTCATCATACTGTCCCCAAAATGATGCCATATGTTTAGGAACCCGTGGTAATTCTTTTCCTTGTGTACCTGCGGTGATGGTTTTTCTCACTTCAGTATCGGTATAAGCATAGCTACTAATAAATGATATATTTTCAGTTAATTGGCTATTAATTTGCGCTTCAATACCACGGCTTCTAATTTCACCTACTGGCTCAAAATAGGCTTTTTCAGCGTTATAGTTAGTCACATTACGTTGTTGTAATTGGTAAATAGAGAGTGTTGCTAATGTCTGTTCATTTGGGGTGAGGTATTTTATTCCTGCTTCTAATTGACGCCCTTCACTTGGCTCAAATGGTGCACTACCCGGAGCTCTTCGTGTCTGTAAATTAGGTTCAAAAGAGGTGCTATAACTAATATAAGGTGAAATACCATTATCAAAGGCATAGAGTAGACCCACTCGACCGGTTAGCTTCTGGTCGTCTTGTTGGTCTTTGCTGTTTTTGATGTGATCATAGGTACGAACTTGCGCCCAATCTTGGCGTAATCCCCCTAATAAGATCCAGTTTTTCCATTGGATCTGATCTTGCAAATAGATCCCTAACTGGTCGTGTTTTTGTAATTGATTTGTCACCGGTTTTTGTAAACTGATATCAATAGGATAATGATAATTAGGATTTCGCCAATCCAGATCATATTCTGGGCCCATCGCTTGCAATAAATTGTCTTTATTTTTACTCCATTGATAATCAATACCTATAATTACTGTATGCGCTAATTTTTCAGTATCAAAATCAGCTTGTAGTCGAGTATCAATACCAAATGTATCTGTTTCTCGTTTTTCCTGTTGAGCTCGGCGCTCAAGAATATAAGGGTTATCTTTTCTTAATGAACCAAAAACAAGATATTTATATTTTTGTTTGATATGGCTATAACGGGCATTTTGGATCAATTTTAATCTATCATTAAATTCATGTTCAAATTCATAACCAACGCCATATTGTTGGCGCCATGATTGGTGATAATCAGCATTATTTACATTGAAATCAAATGGAATGGTGCCTTCGGGTGTTTTTTTGACCGTACCATAAGCTGGCAAAAAATTACGGTATCCCGCTTCGGGCTCTTGTTGAATAAAACTTAATAACGTTAAACGTGTCTGCTCATTTGGCAAAAAAGTGATGGCAGGGGCAAGGGCAAATCGTTCTTCTTTATAGTCTTTAATTTGAGTATGTTGTGTTTTTGCTAATCCATTAAGGCGATAGAGAATACGATTATCATCACTTAATGAGCCTGCAAAATCAAAAGCTGTCTCTGCTAATTTATCATTTCCTACACGTGCTTGAATATGATTAATGGTTGTTGAAGTGGGTCTTTTGCTGGTCATTGCCACAAGACCACCTGGATTTAATTGACCATATAGAACAGAAGACGGGCCACGGATCAGCTCAACTCTCTCTAATAGCCAAGGGTCAATAGCTCCTGTAGAAGATGAGGCTCCCATACCATAACTAAGTCCATCAAGAAAACGGGGGGCATAGCTATATCCACGAATAAAGATTTCATCATTTCGGTTTGAACTGCCGCGATATTCAGTGAAAACGCCAGGTGTATACCGCAATGCTTGAGAGACAGAACTGACATCTTGCGCATCCATCTGGTCACGTGTAATGACACTGATTGATTGTGGTGTCTTATCTATATCACTAAGTATTTTATTTGTTGATAGTGTTTTTGTTGCCACTAAACCTGAAATTGGTCCTTGCGGATCTTGTGAGGGGGATGCGGTAACAATGATTTTATCAGGTGAATTTTGTGTCATTGCGGCATGAATTTGTAACGATAACAGACTGAAGGGGAGAGTAAGTAATAGGTTGGTAGCAATAATTTTTTTAGACACTGTTGATCCCTTTAAATTTTTAATTTTTCTTTACCTAAAATGCGGTAATGGTGAAAATACCATTATGTAAATATTAATACTAATGATAATTA
>NZ_CAWPAV010000069.1:0-3619 GCF_963885725.1 Proteus sp. G4380 | reverse complement strand
CTGACAACACCGAAAGTGTTTTGTCAGAGAGACGAAACGATGAAGTCAGCTTGTTTAAGATTGAATTACTGGTTATAGACTGTGATAACAGAAGATAACGGGTAATTAAAACCGAATTTGCTTGGCGGCCATAGCGCGGTGGTCCCACCTGATCCCATGCCGAACTCAGAAGTGAAACGCCGTAGCGCCGATGGTAGTGTGGGGTCTCCCCATGTGAGAGTAGGGAACTGCCAAGCATTAAATTAAAGCCTTAATGTAAAAAGACATTAAGTGCGTAAAGAATAAGCGGAGCGGTAGTTCAGTTGGTTAGAATACCTGCCTGTCACGCAGGGGGTCGCGGGTTCGAGTCCCGTCCGTTCCGCCAACTATTTAGGGGCGTAGTTCAATTGGTAGAGCACCGGTCTCCAAAACCGGGTGTTGGGAGTTCGAGCCTCTCCGCCCCTGCCAGTTACCAATTAAGTAATAACAAAATTTATACTACTTTGTAGCCCAGTTAATTAACTGGGCTTTTTGTTATATAAAAACCACTATATTTTTCTCCAATCCTTCCAACTCTGCCAATCCTAAATCGTATTTATAACTTTATGTATCATCCAAATGATTAATCTAACATTATTCACATAATATTTTTCTGGGTATTGAGTCTGTTATTAGTAATAACATGTGCTTCAATCATCAATTTTATTACTGATATATCAATTTGACTGAAGCACAATGCTACTGATGGTTGGAGACAGGTTGAGAAAGTAGTTGCTGAATTAACACTTGTTGATCACTGGTATTGAGCCATACAGCAAATAGAGGTTTTTGGATGATCTCTACTGCTGCTGGTGAGAGATCGGGATATAAATCGAGCCAATGAGTAGGTAAAAAAGCAACGGCATTTGTTGTTTTCATTAACTGATAAGCAATCATAGCTGAATTTGTTGTCAAAATAGGTTCTGTTTTTGGTGCAGAGCTATTTTGTGAAAGTGGTGACAAATCAGCACTCCACTCAATTTTGATAAATTGTGCGCTTTGCTGGTTCAGATGTGATGCTCTTTTCATTAGTTGAAATGTGATATTACCAATTACTTTACTTTCCAACTCATCCATTTTTGGTGCTTCTGTAGTAAAAAGCAGATCTAGCTCACGAGCATGAAGTTGCTTTACTAGAGATTGCCTTGTAGAGACTCTAGATTCAATTCTAAGCTCATTTCTTTCTAAGTAAGCCTCTTGTAGCCAAGAGGTTAGATAAGCGTCCCAGAGCGATGCTGTCGCACCAATTGAAAGTTCTGAGTGTTGGGAGGCGTGGCTAATTTCTTTTTTTGCCTGTAACCAGGTATTCATTAATGACTCAGCATAAGGGATAAGCCTTTCTCCAGCGAGTGTTAAGCGAATATTGTTACGATGGCGAGTAAACAAATTTGTCCCAAGTTGGGTTTCTAATTGGCGTATTCTAAAACTGACCGCAGACTGTGTTAAATAAAGAGATTCAGCGGCTCGGCCAAAGTGTCTTGTCTTACTGACTTCCAAAAAGGTTTTCAGTAATTCGGTATCCACATCTATCTCCAAAAAAATTTGTCGTTACGATTTAAATATTTTGTTTTACAGAACCGCATGACTCCCTAATACTCCGCGCCATAAGTATGACGATAGAGAATTAGGAGTGTGTCAGATGGCAGAAAGTTTTATCACGACTAATCGTTTTTTTGACAATAAACATTATCCGCGTGGTTTTTCTCGTCATGGCGATTTCACTATCAAGGAAGCCCAGATATTGGAACGTCATGGTCAAGCTTTCAATGAACTTGATTTAGGCAAACGAGAGCCTGCAACTGAAGCGGAAAAATTATTTGTTGCCATGTGTCGTGGCGAACGAGAAGCAGCTACTGTTGAAGAAAAAATTTGGAAGAAATATACCAGTCGTATAAGTCGTCCAAAACGTTTTCATACCTTATCGGGTGGAAAGCCACAGCTCGATCCATCTGATGACTATACCGATTCTGATGATTAATATCATTAGTTTTAATTTAAAAGGGGCGTATTTCGCTCCTTTTTTACTTACCCTTCTAACTGTTTTTGTAAATAGATCATCAGTCTATCCATGGCGCGAAAACTCAACGCTTCAATAAGATGATTTCGTTGTATTTTTTGCTCATTCTCAAGATCGGCAATAGTTCTCGAAACTCTTAAAATTTTATGCCATGCACGAATAGATAAGCCTAATTTATTCAATGTCTCTTCAAGAAAGAGTGCATCTTCGGTATGTAATTGACAAAAATGTTCAATCTCTTTACTTGATAAATAAGTATTAAGCTTGCCACTTCGCTGGAACTGACGTTCCCTGGCTTGTAAAACTCGAGCTCGTATGATGCTACTCGATTCATTTGTATGGGTCGATTGTAGTAGTGCACCTTGAGGTAATAATGGCATTTCAACGGATAAGTCAAACCTATCTAAAAAAGGTCCCGATACTTTGCTTAAATAACGTAATACTTGTTTTACGGGCGTTCGATTATGAGTACCTTGATAGTGCCCTGTAGGACTTGGATTTAATGCACCGACAAGTAACACATTTGCGGGATAGCTAATTTTGGCTTTAGCGCGTGAAATGGTAATTTTGCGCGCATCAAGAGGCTCTCTAAGTGCATCTAACACACGTCTATCAAATTCCGGCAATTCATCTAAAAATAAAATGCCATGATGTGCAAGTGTAATTTCACCGGGTTTAGGAATAGATCCACCTCCGGTTAAAGCAACGGCAGATGCCGTATGATGAGGTGCTCTAAAAGGACGTAAAGGCCATTTACCATCATGATGTATCGTATTTGATAGGCTACTGATAATTAATACATCAAGGGCTTCTTTAGCTGTAAGTGGAGGTAAGAGAGTATTAATGCGTTGCGCCAACATTGTTTTTCCTGTGCCGGGAGGGCCAAGAAATAAAATGTTGTGATTTCCTGCTGCTGTGATTTCTGCAGCTCTTTTTGCGTTATTTTGTCCAATAATATCACTAATATCTTTATTATTTTGGTTTTCAATTGTTTTGTGATTAATATTGTTTTTAGCTTCAATTAATGGAGTGTTATTTTCTAAATGATGACAAATATCCAAAAGATGGCTAGCTAATAACGCGGATTTATTAGGTAAGAGCGAAACTTCTGATTGATGTTCAATAGAAATGATAGATATTCTATTATCTTTGTTGGCGCTTAAAATTGAGGGAATAACCGCATTCACTTTTTGTAATTTACCGGAAAGTGCAAGCTCACCGATAAATTCATAACTATTTAATTTATCAGAGATTAATTGCTCTGAGGCAATTAAGATAGCTAACGCAATGGGTAAATCATAGCGGGCTCCTTCTTTAGGTAAATCAGCGGGTGAAAGATTAATCGTAATTCTTTTTGCTGGATAACTATATCCACTATTTATTAATGCGCTTCTTACCCTATCTTTCGCTTCTTTTACGACAGTTTCAGGTAAACCAACTAAAGTGAGTCCTGGTAATCCCTGGCTAATATGAGCCTCAATAGTAATAAGTGGTGCAGAGATCCCTAATGAGGCTCGCGTATATATTACTGCTAATGCCATTTTTTTATTCTCCATTATTTTCTCTCTTTTTAATTTATTTTTA
>NZ_CAWPAV010000068.1:0-24341 GCF_963885725.1 Proteus sp. G4380 | reverse complement strand
TATTATATAGGAATTAACATGAATAGTAGACGCCGTCGGGTTGTAATAACCGGAATGGGGGTTTTATCATCTTTAGCTAAAGATGTGCCTCAATTTAAACAGGTTCTTTTTAATAGACAATGTAATATTAAGCCCAGCCAACGTTATTTAAAATGGTTTAAAAATGCCAATGCCTCTGAGATTGAGATGGCATTAGATTATTCAGATATACCGCAGCATATCGCTCGATCACTAGACAATGCGGCATTATGGGCATATCGAGTCTGCAATGAGGCATTACAACAAGCAAACTTAATAGATAATCAGTCTATTTTAGATAATACCGCGATGATCGTGGGCGTCTCTTCAGCAGGAACGGAAGCCTTTCTGCCATTATTTGAACAACATATTGATGATTTTTCGATAAAAAAAGCCATTTTATCCGGTGGATTTTCATCATGTTGTTCGAGTGTATCAAGTCTACTTGGCTTACGTGGTGGCCTTGAATTAGTGGCGACGGCCTGTACCGCAAGCCCTAACGCGATAGGTATGGGGTATGATTATATCCAAAATAGCAAAAATCCTGTTGTGCTAGCGGTCGGAACAGAACCCATTTATCTTCCTACCTTTGCGGGTTTTTATGCCCTTAATGTGATGAAAACAACACCAACTTCCCCATTTTCAGGTACTCCTGGTATGTCTATTGGTGAAGGTGCTGGGGCGTTAGTATTAGAAGATTATCAACATGCGGTTGAACGTGGTGCGACAATATATGGTGAAATTGTCTCTTATGCGACATCTTGTGATGCTTACCATGAAACTAGCCCTGATCCTCGAGGAAATGGTGCGGTGCAAGTTATGTATAAAGCACTGGATAATGCGGGTATTACTCCTAATGATATTGATTATATAAATGTGCATGGTACAGGTACTGAAGCAAATGATCGCATTGAAACCATGTCGATGAAAAAAGTGTTTCCTAATATTTATCATATCCCATTAAGTTCAACAAAATCTTATGTTGGTCATAATATTGGTGCTGCGGGTATTGTTGAAATCATCGCGTGTTTTATTTGTTTAGTAGAAGACAAACTTCCCCCCACATTAAATTTCACTCAGCCAAGGCATAGCTGTGATTTAAATTATGTACCGAATTTCTTTCAAGATAAAAAAGTAAAATTTTTTATGAAGAATAATTATGCTTTTGGAGGAAATAACTGCTCTATTATCGCAAGCCCTTATATTACAGATAAAACACCGACGGAATATAAAGCTAAAAAAGTGGTTATTACCGGAGTGGGGGCGATTACATCTATTGGCAATAATGTAATGGAGATAATAACAGCGATTTCGGCAGGAGATAAAACAGGTACATTAAAACCTATCGTATTTGCGAGTGATGTGCAGAAAGATATCGACAACTTGATGTCTGTTGTCATAAAAGATAATGATTTTGAGCAATCGTTAGGACATCCTTATTTTGATCTCGACATTGATCATCGCTTAAAAAATAACGCCTGTTATCATGCTATCACTGACGTTAATCCGAAAAAAACATTACGTTATTATGATCCAAGAAAAGCTATTCCTAGCGGGACTTATGCCTTATTCGCTTTAAATGAAGCACTTGCTAATGCTGGACGCAAAATTAAACGTGATGGTGATAACTTAGGTTTTATTGTTGGAATGTCAAAAGGGCCACAAAGTACCGTTAATCGTTATTTACAAAGTTTAATTCCTGATCCGCAAAAAGTAAGAACATCAGAATTTCCTGGTACTTTAATGAATGCAGTACCGACATTTTGTGCCATCACAGAGGGAATAAAAGGTTATACCACGACATTGGCAACAGGGGTTAATGCTGCATTAGGAGCGTTAACTTATGGTTATGAAATTATCAGGCAAGATCTACAACCTCAGGTAATTGTCGGAGGGGCAGATGAGCACTTCAGTTCTATTTCACTCTATTTTCAAGCGATGAGTAAGAAAGTTAATCTGACCAAGAATGCGACAGATTATCAGGTTTATTCTAATGCAAGTGCCGGCTATATCCCCGGAGAAGGGGCAGGGATGTTATTTCTTGAAGATAAAGAGTATGCCAAGCAACGAGGCGCTAAAATTTATGCTGAAATTATTGGCTACGGTAAAGCGAATGATAATACTTTTTTAGTAGACGAAAATATTACTGATAGAGTGGCCGCCTTATGTAAGGCTATCCAACAAGCATTATCTGAGGCGCAACTCAGTTGCCAAGATATTGATATTATCTGTGGTACCAGTGATGGTAATAAAGAGAATGATGAAGTTGAAATCCGTGCGATTCGGCAACTATTTTATCAAGCGGCAAATCATGTACCAGTAGTTAATTACAATGCCTTTTTTGGTTTAGTTGAATCATGCGCTGGGATATTGGCGATCTCTTTAGTGATTCATATGATGCAAAGCAACACGATAATACCTATTCCTTATACAAAAAGTTTTATAGCTGATGATATTCATTTTGTTACCCAACCGATTAATAAGCAGATAGAAACTGCTTTAGTTCTTGGTTCATCAGAAGGATGTAACCACTATGCAATTATCATCAGGAAACCGTTATGAAAAATGTTGCGATAAGTGGATGGGAACTTAATTTACCTTCAATAGTAAATTTTGAACAACTTTCTGAACAACTCTTATTAAAAAGAACAATTAAAACAGAGAAATACTTCTCTGATGATTATTTTGTAGAATATTTTAAATTTAATCATAATCCGGCAGTGATCCCCTATCAAAATATTCCCAATGATCATTTTGAAATATTAACGCGATTAATTCATAACAGTTTAAAACGGGCTAATATCACCCTAGAAAAGCTTCGCGCTTCACGTACCATAATGTATCTTGCAGGTCACGGGCCTAGAGCTGATTTTATGGATTACCAAGGGTTTTATGATAAAAACGATGCCGAAGATGTTCAATATTCTCCGCAGATAAAATCACTCCATGCAGCCTCTTTTGCACAGGATGAATTAGCGAATAAATTGTGGGCTGAATATCAGTTAGATTTCCCACCTATTCCTATCTATTGTGCCAGTAATTCTGCGTTAATGGCTGTGCATATAGGACATAATGAAATAAGCCAAGATATGGCGGATATTGTAATAGTATTGTCGTGGAATAGCTTACTTTTACAAGATATAGCCTTTATGGATAGCCAAGGCATGTTAGTTGAAGCGCACGCTCAACCTTTGAGTAAATACAGTGATGGGGTCACCTTATCAGATGGTTATGCCGTGATGATTTTAGAAAGCCAACAACAGATAAACTCGAGACAATATCTTGCACCTGCTTATATCTATCATTCCGTTTTTATGCAAAGTAATGCTGAACGGACAATGGGAGGCACATTATTTAACTTTTATACGATATCAAAAGTGATTTCTCAGCTTCTCGATCTTAGTCATTATTTACCAAGTGATATTGGTGCTATTTTTATTCATGGTAATGGTTCGATTATTAGTGATAAAGCTGAGACGGTAGCTATTACTAACATCTTTAAACAACCCATTCCTATTATTAGCTATAAAGGGCAGATAGGTTATATTTCTAATTGCTCTGGTATTATTGATTTAATGATTATAGCTGATTCATTAAAAAATAATCGATTGATCCCCTCGACTACACATTATCCAATAGATGATGGAATGGAGGTTAATTTCCTCACTAATCAAGAGTGTGTGAACTATAGCGCTAAACCTATTTTAAAAATCGGCTTAAGTATGGATGGATCTATTATTGCCATGTTATTAATCGCAAATGGAGAGCAAGGATGAGGCGATTATTACCCAATGGTGCTATTAATTTAGCCGCTTATGCTTTTTTTGAGCCACAAGAGCCACTGATCCCTTTTATTCCTTCATGGTATAACGTATGGGAATCTCATATGTTACGTTTAGCGGGTAAAAAAAGCGCAGGAAAAAGTTGGAGTTTTCAACGCTATGGGGTCAATCATGATATGTATCTACGTGAAGGAATAAGAAAAACAAATTGTCGTCCTTACCTATCTGCAATAGAGCATGTGGTCGATCATGCTGTTGGTCAATTAGATACAAAATCACAATTCCTCTTAAAAAAGGAGCGAAATGGACTGATTTATATTGATGCATGGGGAGAGCTAACGGCTTTCGAACAGATAGATAGTTTAAGGGATGTGTTCACTCTTAATATTATTCCTAGAAATATCGTAAAAAAATACAGTATAAAAAATTTCTCTTGCAAAATAAGAGGCGAACGTAATGGTATGATGTCGGCACTATTATTAGCACAAAAGCTCATTAATAGTGATTTACTTGATAATATATTTATTTGTGGTGGTTTTCGGGCTGTACCAATTTTATCTTTTAGTGAAATAGAAAGACAACCTATAACCTTTTTTTTCAAGCCTAATACGTTGGAAAATATAAATAGTATTGAAAGAGTCGCCTGCATTATTATCAATAAAAAACAGTGTTCAGATATTTCGATTTCTATCAATCATTATTTTTCTATGAGTAAAAATAGAAAAAAAGCAATAAAGCAATTAGTTAAAAATTGGCACCGTTGTATTAATAAACAGACGGGTTCAATTTATATAACTGCGTTACTGACTTATAAATATATTTCTATACTTGAAACCGCATTCACAGCATTACCTGTTAATCTTAATTGCTATTTTTAAATCGTCTTTATGGTGATAGTGGGTTTATCACACCGGCTCTTATGTTCGATCATTTACAAAAAGCAGCAGATAGTGCCTCTCATTACCTTTTGAGTGCGTTTGATGGAGAAAATGGTGTTTGGCTGGTTGATTGTTGGAAACAATAATAAGGTATTTTATGTATGGAATAACAAAAGCACGCCAATTAGCATTATTTTCACTAACAAATATTAATAAATTTAATCATGATAAAAGCAACGCTGAAATAATTTTTAAAAATCTCACATTCGACATTAATAATGAGCATTTTACATTAATAAAATATCAACAAGAGAATGAAAAGAATGCATTGATTGATATTATTTCAGGAGTTGATATTCAATATACTGGTTATACTTATTTTTTAGGTAACTATATAAATATTCTAGATGAAAAGCAGCGAGCTTTATTAAGGAATGGAATGATCGGTTTTGTTTTCAAAGAAAATTACTTTTTTAATCATTGTAATGTATTTGATAATATTTATTATTCAGTAATCAATTATAAAGATAAAAAAAAGCTAAAGAATAATATTATAAATACACTTAAATCTATGGGCATAGAAAAACTCTATAATAAAACCCCAAAATCGCTATCAACAGATCAATTGCTAAAGGTTGCCTTTAGTAGAGCTTTAGTGAAAAAACCTAAGTGTATCATTGCTAATTATAATAATGATTGTTTCAGTCAGAATAACTTTGATTATTTTATCCAATTATTATCACAAGTACATAAAGATTTATCTATACCAATATTATTAATCACTAATTGTAATCATCCAAATACGGCTGTAGATAAAATTATAACGATTAAACATGGAGAGTTATATGATGGGGAGAAAACTTAATTGTATCGGTATTATTTTAATAATAATCTCTCTATTGCTCTCGCAAGTAGAGAGTAAAATAGACATTAAAAATAGCGATAAACGTTTTTTATTATTTATATCACTGAATACATTTACTGCCAGTGATAAATTGACCTCATTAATTTCAGAGTTAGAATACAGTATAAAACAAGTTGATCATCCATTTGATAAAGTCATTTATGGTTATGTCAGTGTATTTTTATCCGCTTATTATCATAAAAATAAAGCTTATTCTCAGGCTGCACAGACAATAAAAAAGGCCTTTTTTTATCTTGATGAAGTTGTTGAAAAAAATCCAACTAATTGGCGGTTGATCTATCTAAGATTAAGAATGGATGCTTTTACACCTCGTTATTTAGGGCGCTGTGTGGTGGCTAAAAAAGACAGTCAGCAATTACTTGAGAATATTAATATCAATAGTGAACTTATACCCATGATTAACTATATGTATGCGCGTGCATTATTTAGTTGTGAGCAAGTGACACAAGCAAAAAAGATCATGGCTCAATTACTTCAAGAAAATGAAGCGAGTAAAAAAATTGCTCGATATAGTTTCACTAGCGTTCCTCCTTGGTTATCTATTGAAAAGACCGCGGTTATTCAACCAATAACATTAGAGAGTGATTAATGGAAAATATTATTATATTCATCTCAATATTTATTTTGATAGTATTACTTTCTAGTTCATTATCTTGGTTTTATATCAAATACACATTAGGGTTACTTTATATAACCCTTAGCCATTTTTATCGAAATTTATGTTTTATCGTTTTACTCTGTGTCGCCATCTCGATTTTGGAGGGTTTTTATCATCACCTCACGCTACTGCTCAAAGAGCAAGTAGCATATTCCAATTTAGGGCATATCGAAATTTATAAAAAAGATAATAAACAGGATATTACTGATAAGAAAGATTATTTGGAAATAACCAATGCTGAAGAAATCATCCATTTATTAACTTATGATAAGCAGTTATTAGAAAAAATTCAGGTCATTTCACCACAAATTATTTTTTCAGGCATGATAGAAAATGTTATCAATAAAAAAACAGTATTGTTTTCTGGCCTAGCTATCGAGCCTAAGTCATTATTAACCATAGGAGCATACGATCTAACTGTTTCAGGGAGTGAATTGTCTCATGTCAGAAGAACAGAAATCACGATAGATAAGTTTATTGCTGATGCTATAAATATAAACTATGGGGATTTAGTTAATGTTGTATTTATTCATAATAATGAAAAAATGGTATTACCAACTTATGTACGTGGTATTTTTAACACACAAATAAATAGTTATCCTTATGCCATGATCAAAATTCCATTAGAAACACTACAATATATAAAAAAAAGTAAAAGTGTCTCAAAAATAAATATTCTATTAAAAAATGTGCATGATATGGATAGCGTAATAGCTAAAATAACAAGGATTAATAAAGAAAAATCTTTAAATTTGCAAGTGATCCCTGTTATTGAGAGACAAAGTTATATTATTTCTATTGTGACATTCTTTAAGTGGTCAATGCTATTATTGTATAGCATTATTGCTATTTATTATTATTTTTTAGTGAATAAAATCATTATCATCACTATCAAAAAAGCTATTGGTGATCTGTTCGAATTTAATCGATTAGGTATTTGGCGAGGTAGTTTTTCTCGATTATTTATTTTATTGGCTATTTTTATGACTATAACAATTTCTATAACGATATTATTAATTAATCAGCTATTATCTTGGTTGATTAATTTGAAACAAATCAATATTTCTTTATCTGATAATAATAGCTATTCATTAATGATCCCTTGGCTATGGCAATATGATGCTATGTTTAAAATCCCTCTATTATTATTTTTTTCCGCAACAATCGCTTCGTGTAACTCTATTTTTAAAGTTAGCCACTATTTACAAAAATATCAAAAAAATAATATTACTATTTAGGAGTATGGTCTATGCCATTGAGAGAGAAAAAGTATCACCAAAATCAAGAGAGCATTTTATTTTTTCCAGGTCAGGGTAGGCCTTATTTAGGTATGGGAAATAGGGTATATCGTGACGTTCCATCAATAAAAGAAGTATGGAATTGTGCGAGTGAAATAGCAGGGTTCGATGTAAGGACTGTTTGTTTAAAAGGGCCCATGAATAAATTGGTACAAACCTGTTATCAGCAAGTGGCGTTAACAACTATCAATATTGCTTCTCTTTATTTACTGCGTGAGCATTGTTGTGTGAATGAGGCGGGTTATTCAGGGCACAGCGCTGGAGAATATTCAGCGTTATTTGCGGCGAACGTACTGGAACTTGAATCTGTCTTTAAGTTAATTAGTTATCGCGCATCTATCATGCAACAGCTCGCTAAGAATAACAAAGGGGTAATGTATGTTGTTAAAAATTGCTCTTATCAGACGTTATCAACATTGATTGACCAGCAAGATCTCGCAACAAAGGTGAATATTTGCTGTGATAACAGTGAACTTCACCAAGTTATTGGGGGGGAGTATGCAAGTGTACGTAAGGTTGTTAATCAATTAGCTAATATGAAAATAGAAACGAATAAATTAGCCGTTAATGGTGCTTGGCACACTGAATTGATGAGCGAAGGGAAAAATTTACTTGCTCACTTTTTACAGACAATCCCTTTTTCAATCCCAGATAAACCCCTAGTGATGAATGTTTCTGCTGAGATTGTTAGCGATATTGAGACAATTAAACAGAATTTAGTTAATCAACTCACAGAAACCGTAAGATGGACAGCAACTATGGCGCTATGGTGTCATTTAGGCTATCACAATTTTATTGAACTTGGTGATAGCAAGTCATTGTATTATTTAGCGAAAAATTCATATACGCTAAAAGATAAAAATATATTGCATGTTAATGATTATATTTAATTATCTTATATAGGAGCAATTATGTTGCCTAATTATCATTATTATATGCAAGCGCATCATTATACTATGCTAACACCTATTTATATCGCCTCGATAGTATTAAGTTTATGCTTTATTAATAATTATAATGAGTTAAGTTTTTGGTTATTATTTATGGGTAACTTTGCTATTTTTATTGTCATTTTACTCAGTGCAATGATGAATGAGCGAATATATTGGCGATACTGTCTCTTTTCTGAAAAGTTTTATTTAAAAAATAATAATAAAAGCGAGACAAAAAGGACGATAATATCACGTTATTTTACTGTTTTTTCGTTAAGCTATATAATTGGGGTTATAATAATATTTCTTGTTACCTCTTATTTAATCGAGATTGTTTTTGATAGCCAAATATATATTATTATTTTTCTTGGTTTTTTCTTGTCACCATTAATGATATGGTTTTTTATGTATTTTTTGATCAAGTTTTATGTCAGTTGTTCAATTCATTATTTGAATAACTTTTCTTTATATAGCCGTGAGAAGAAAAAATTTAACATATCCTATCTTATTGTTAATGAGGTTTTTTTAAGTTTACTTGTTAATTTTCCTATTGTTTTTCCGCTCCAGAACAGTACTGCTTTCTCGTTAGAGCAAGGTTATCTTAATATTGAGTTTATTGTTGCATTAATCATTCTTTTATATAGTGTTCTGTTTGTTATGCTTTTTTTATCGAAGGCGAGTAAAATTAATTACCTAATGGGGATGATTATCTGTTATAGCTTTGAAGAAGATTTTGCTGAGGTAAAAAAAAGAGGCCTGTTTTGCCGTATATTATGGTTTCTGATTTTGATCCCTTTAGGTACATTGTTACTCTGTTTATTATTCTATTTGCTGAATATAAAAGAAAATTTCTTTTTAATTTATTCGGTGAGTTTATCTTTAGTTATTTATCTCTATTTTATTGAGCGGAGAAATAAACTCTATCAGGAATTTATATTAGCATTTGATATGATCTTACGTTTAAAAGCACTAAAAAATTTTAAGGAGTAAGACATTGTGATGGTTATTATTTAATCCCCTAATCAATATTATTAGGGGATGAATAAGTTAAATAATTTTTTCACTCAGTGAAGGTTTTTTATTAGGAATAACATATTGCCAAAAAGAGCGTTTTTCTTTTTGGGTGGTAAATAATTTCCCCACTCGGTTGGCAATTAACTCTAATGAAAAACAGAGCACAAAGTAAATAAAGGCAACAAATAAAAAAACTTCCATCGGGTACACCATGCTGCGATTATTAACTTGTGTTGCTAAGAATGAGAGTTCACCGACACCTACAACATAAGCGAGGGAAGTATCTTTAATTAAGGCTATCCATTGATTGATAAAAGAGGGCACCATCATACGTAATGCTTGTGGTAACACGATATACCAAAGCGTCTGCCAGCGATTAAATCCTAACGATAAACCTGCTTGCCATTGCCCTTTGCCAATAGCGAGAATACCGGCTTTAACACCATGAGCGATATAAGAGGAGGTAATAAGCGCTAGAGCACAGATCACGGTGGTTATCTCAGGAATTTCCATTCCTAATACCACGGGTAATAGAAAATAGAGCCAAAAAATCAGCATAATGACTGGAATAGCACGGAAAAAACCTAAAAAAGCGGCAAATAAGTTAACCCATACCCCTTTAAGCATGGCGAGAGCGATCCCCCCAAGCGTCCCTAATATAATAGATACAATACCGGCGATCACACTAATAAATATGGTTAAAGCCGCACCTTCTAATGGCCCATCAGGATACGCGCCAAAAAGTAGATACTGCCAATTATCAGCAATAACAGTAAAGTCCATATCAATATCCTTGCGCTAATTTTCGTTGCTGATGCCATTGCCCCCAAGCTTCCATTAATGCAATGGCAGCGATATACAGTATGGTGGCGACGCCGAACGCTTCAAAAGTACGTAATGATTCAGTTTCAACTTGCCTTGAAGCATAAGAAAGCTCTGCGACACCTATGGCCATAGTGAGAGAGGAGTTTTTGATAATATTCATATATTGACCCAACAATGGCGGAAGGGCGATACGAAAAGCTTGCGGTAAAATGACATAACGCATGGATTGCCAGTGGGTTAATCCTAACGCTAAAGCTGCATATTTTTGGCCTTGTCTGACTCCCTGTATTCCTGCTCTTAGCTCTTGGGCAATAAAAGGTACAGAGTAAAAGGTAAGCCCAATAATACCGGCTAAAAATTCAAAAGAGGGCCAAGAGAGCGTTAAGCCAAATAAAGAAAGTTCATGTGGGGTGTTAAGCCATATCATGGCCGTTTGTGGCAATAGTTCACCAGAAGCAAAATACCAAAAGAAGAGCTGAACCAATAATGGGGTATTACGAAAGAGTGAAGTATAAATGGCCGCACACCAACGTAATGGCGCGATATGGCTATCATAGGCAGCACTGAGAAGAAAACCTAGTAATGTGGCAATAATGATAGTCCAGAAAGAGATAAGCAAGGTGATTAAAAAACCTTGCCACAGCCAACTTAAGTAGTGAGGCTCAAGAAGATAGTGAGAAAGAAACTGCGCAAACATAATTATTACCTATTGCAGACGCCAAACCCCGCAGTAGCGGGGTTGGTGTTTTATCAATAAATCATCGCGATGAATTAAATCGTTATTTGCTCTACCATTAGGATTGAGGCGCTTGCTCAGAAAGTGGGGCAAACTTAAAGTCACCACGAGGTTGAGCGGACTTAGTATCTGGGCCAAACCAACGATTATAAATTTCGTCTGCTTTGCCTTCTTTCTCTAATCTTAATAGCGTGTTATTAATCTCGTTAATTAAACGCTGTTCACCTTTAGCTGCGGCAACGGCTTGATATTCTCGTGTAATACTAAAGGGCGATATTTCAAAATCAGCTTTGATTTTCTCAGGTAAATTAGCTAATAACCCTACTAATTTAGCATCATCTTGGGTTATCGCTTGTACATTGCCATTGCGTAATGCGGCAAACGCAAGAGGGGTATCGTCATAGGAGATGACTTTAGTTTCAGGATAGCGTTCACGTAAGGTAATTTCCTGTACGGTGCCTTTGTCAGCCCCAATGCGTAATGACGCAATTTGCTCAGGGCTGGTTAATACGCCTTTGCGCGCGATAAATTTCTGTCCAGTAGCAAAATAAGGTACAGAGAAATCGACTTGTTTTGCTCGCTCTTCGGTAATGGTGAAGTTGGCGGCAATTAAATCGACTTTTTTAGCGCTAAGTAGTGGGATACGGTTAGCTGGGTTAGTTGGACGTAATTCCAATTTAACCCCGAGATCTTTGGCAATTTCATTCGCAATATCTGCATCATAACCTGCCAATTTTTTGGTTTGTGGATCGATAAAACCAAACGGTGGGTTACTATCAAAAATAGCAATGCGTACCACACCTGCCTGTTTTATATCGTCTAATTTATCGGCTTTAGCCAGACCAGAAAAAAGCACTGAGCCGGCAATTAATGCCGTTGCCAAAACACGTAATTTCATTATTCACCCCAAAAAAAGTATTTTCATTGTTATGTTGGCTATCACGCTATCAAGTTGTTCTAAGTTCATAAAATAATAAAAAATGATATGGATATGCTTTTATAGAATAAGTTAAGGAGAGATAGTGACTTTATAAACATAAATAAAAAAACAGAGGCAAATAATGCCTCTGTTTCAGAGCGTAAAGAGAGTGAATAAATTATTTAATTAGCAGAATGACTATCATCATTTTTTGTCAGCATTCTTTCTACTTGGTCACCCCCTAAATGACGGAAGTCATGACCCTTGACGTAGTAGAAGATAAACTCACAGATATTCTGGCAACGATCGCCAATACGTTCGATAGAACGAGCACAGAATAATGCCGTCAGTACGCTCGGGATAGTGCGAGGATCTTCCATCATATAAGTCATTAATTGACGAACAATACCTTCATATTCGTTATCAATTTTTGCATCTTCACGATAGATTCGAATAGCTTCTTCTAAGTCCATACGAGCGAAAGCATCAAGAACATCATGGAGCATTTGTATCGCATGTTGGCCTAAGGACTCTAAACTGACTAGCAGTGGTTGATGTTGATGTGAAAATTTCTCAAGGGCCGTTTTACAGATTTTTTCTGCCACATCACCAATACGCTCTAATTCGGCAATAGTTTTAGAAATCGCCATAATAAGGCGTAAATCACTGGCAGTGGGCTGACGTTTGGCAATGATACGCATACAGGCATCATCAATGGCAACCTCCATCATATTGACTTTTTGATCACCTTCAATCACTTCATTGGCTAATGCTTGGTCTTGGTTATGCATTGCGGTAATGGCTTTTTTTAATTGCTCTTCAACTAAGCCACCCATGACCATCAGTTCTGTACGGATATGCTCTAACTCAGCGTTAAATTGACCAGAAATATGTTTATTGTGGTTTAAATTATCCATGATTTGCCTCGTTATCAGCCATAACGCCCAGTGATGTAATCTTCAGTTTGCTTTTTCGCTGGACGAGTAAATAATGTATCCGTATCACTGAACTCGATTAATTCACCCAAATACATAAATGCAGTGTAATCAGAACAACGTGCAGCTTGCTGCATATTGTGGGTGACGATCACCACGGTATATTCGGATTTTAGTTCACTGATAAGCTCTTCAATACGACCTGTAGAGATAGGATCGAGTGCAGAGCACGGCTCATCCAGTAATAATACTTCAGGACGGATAGCAATACCGCGTGCGATACATAAACGTTGCTGCTGTCCCCCAGAAAGACTATAGCCACTTTGATGTAATTTATCTTTGGTTTCATTCCATAATGCGGCTTTGGTCAGCGCCCACTGAACGCGTTCGTCCATTTCAGCGCGAGACAGTTTTTCAAATAAGCGTACACCAAAAGCGATATTGTCATAAATAGACATTGGAAATGGTGTAGGTTTTTGGAATACCATGCCTACTTTTGCGCGTAACAGCGCAATATCTTGTTTATCTGTCAGAATATTGTTGCCATCTAACAAGATTTCACCTTCAGCACGCTGTTCGCCATAAAGCTCATACATTTTATTAAAAGTACGCAGTAAAGTGGATTTACCACAGCCAGAAGGGCCGATAAATGCCGTTACTTTATTTTTGGCAATATCTAATGAGATATTTTTCAGCGCATGGAACTTACCATAGTAGAAGTTCAAGTCACGAACTTGGATTTTGTTTCCAGCGTTATCATTAGCCATAGTCATTCAACGTTCTCTCTTGCTTAACTTTCTGCGTTAGCCATGCTTATTTTTAGCAAACAGCACGCGCGCGATAATATTGATAAATAGAACACAGAGGGTGATCAGTAATACGCCAGCCCAAGCAAGCTCTTGCCATTGTGAGAAAGGGCTCATGGCGAATTTAAAGATAGTCACAGGTAAGTTGGCTATCGGTTCGTTTAGATCTGTGCTCCAGAATTGGTTAGATAGTGAAGTAAATAGCAGTGGTGCTGTTTCACCCGCAATACGTGCAATCGCTAATAATACACCCGTGATAATACCTGATACGGAGGCTTTTAACGTGATTTTAGCGATCATCTTCCACTTGGGCGTCCCTAATGCATAAGCCGCTTCCCGTAAGCTATCAGGGACTAACTTCAACATATTTTCCGTGGTGCGAATAACAATAGGTATTTGTAATAACGCTAATGCCACAATACCCGCCCAACCAGAGAAGTGCTGCATTTGTGCCACCACAATGGTATACACAAACAGTCCAACAACAATTGATGGGGCTGATAATAAAATATCGTTGATAAAGCGTATGACTTCCGCTAACCATGAACGACGTCCATACTCAGCAAGGTAGATACCCGCTAAGATCCCCAAAGGAGTACCAATGACCGTCGCCCATAAAATAAGTAGACCACTACCCACAATGGCGTTAGCTAATCCGCCACCATCGGTGTTAGGGGGCGGCGTCATTTCTGTGAATAAGGCCCAAGACATGCCATCAAAGCCTTTGGTTACTGTAGAAAACAAGATCCACATTAACCAGAACAGACCAAATGCCATAGTAGAGACAGATAAAAACAGTGCGATACGGTTTTTTTGACGACGCCAAAGTTGGCGTTTATGGCGTATATGCAGTTCTTTTTCTGTTTGAACTTGTAATGAAGAAGAGGATGTTTTAGCCATCTTAACGTGCTCCTTCATTCTTAGATAAACGTAGTGTCATAAACTTAGAAATCGCAAGGACGATAAAGGTAATGACAAATAAAATCAGACCTAATTCCATTAATGCAGCGGTATGAAGACCTGTTTCTGCTTCGGCAAATTCGTTGGCTAATGCAGAGGTAATACTATTGCCCGGCATAAAGAGTGATGCAGAGTCTAACTGGTAGGTGTTACCAATAATAAAGGTCACAGCCATAGTTTCCCCGAGCGCACGACCTAATCCAAGCATCACACCACCTATCACACCGTTTCGGGTATAAGGTAAAACGATATTCCAAATCACTTCCCATGTGGTACAGCCGATACCGTAAGCGGATTCTTTCATCATCACCGGGGTCTGTTCGAATACATCACGCATTACAGACGCGATATAAGGGATGATCATAATTGCGAGGATAACCCCTGCTGCTAATATACCGATACCAAACGCAGGACCAGAGAATAACTCACCGACAATAGGGACTGATGAGAGCACATTGCCAACAGGCTCTTGGAAGTATGTGGCAAAGAGCGGCGCAAAGATAAAGAGTCCCCACATACCATAAACGATACTTGGAATAGCGGCTAATAACTCAATCGCGATACCCAATGGGCGCTTTAGCCAATTGGGTGCCAGTTCTGTTAAAAAGAGTGCAATACCAAAACTCACTGGAACCGCAATGATCAAGGCAATAATTGAGGTAACGACAGTACCATAAATTGGTACTAAAGCACCGAATTCCTGTGCGGGTGGATCCCACTCTTTCGTCCACAAGAATGACAGACCAAATTGTTGAATACTTGGCCATGAGGCGAAAATCAGTGAAACAATGATACCTGCTAAAAGCAAAAGTGTAATTAACGCAGCTAGTCGAACTAGTGCGCTAAAAATAACGTCCCCTCGTTTACTCGGGGCCTTTATTACCGTTGTATGCTCGGCCATAAAGCCTCTTTAATTTATTACCCCCTGTGTTGCAGGGGGTGAACGTTAATCTATTTTTTAATGGTAACCCTTTGGTTAGTAAATTGGTTTACCATTACTGTCTTTGATGCTTGTTTTCCAAGCGGCACGAATTTGTTCTACCACTTCTTTTGGCAATACGGCGTAATCAAGATTTTTCGCTTCATCATTGCCTTTTTCATATGCCCAGTTAAAGAAATTCAGTACTTCTTTTCCTTTAGCCGCATCTTTTTGCGTTTGATGCACTAAAATGAAGGTAGTAGAAGTAATTGGCCAGGCATTTTCGCCTTTTTGATTCGTTAGGTCTTGTGCAAAGCTCTTACTCCAATCAATTTTTCTCGCTGCTGCGCTAAAACTATCGGCAGTAGGAGGAATAACTTCGCCATCTGCAGTGACTAATTGAGTATATGCAAGATTGTTTTGTTTTGCGTAAGCGTATTCAACATAACCAATTGAGCCTGGTAGACGTTGAACAAAGGCTGCGATGCCATCATTTCCCTTACCACCTAAGCCTGTAGGCCATTTAACGGTAGAGCCTGCGCCTACTTCATCTTTCCATGCGCTATTTACTTTAGATAAGTAGCTAGTAAAAACGAATGATGTGCCTGAACCATCAGCACGACGAACAACAGCAATGTTTTGGTCAGGTAGATTGAGTTTTGGATTTAGTTTAGCTATAGCAGGATCATTCCATTTTTGGATCTTGCCTAAGTAGATATTCCCGATAGTCTCACCGTCTAAGACAAGCTCACCGGATTTAATACCTGAGATATTGACTGCCATCACCACACCACCGATGACAGTTGGAAATTGGAATAAACCGTCAGCCTTGAGTTTTTCATCAGCTAATGGTGCATCAGAAGCACCAAAATCGACAGTATTAGCAATGATCTGTTTTACACCACCAGAAGAGCCTATGCCTTGGTAGTTAACTTTGTTGCCAGTTTCTTTTTGATAGCTATCTGCCCATTTTGCATAAACTGGAGCAGGGAACGTTGCGCCAGCACCAGTCAGTGAGGTCGTTGCCTGTGCAGAAAGAGCCGTCATTGAAAGTGCAGCGGCAATGACACTGGTCAGGGTGGTACGCATCAGTTTCATAATCCCTCCTGTGGGATAGGTAGAATAACTTTTCGACATCTATCAACTTCGGTTACGGTACGCACAGACAATAGGTCAGTTAGATGACAATTAAATGTCTTAATTGTGACAGTTTTATGACAAAGCAGAAAAAGAGTGAAAATAATGCATAAAAATAGGTGAGAAAGAATAAGAAGGGCGTTAACGTTGAAAAGTGAGGATATTAATCATCTTCGTCTTCTTGCACTTTTAACGGAAAGTTGGCACGGATAAGTAACCCGCCTTTCGTGCTATCGCCGAGTTCGACAAAGCCACCATGGGCATCCATGATCCGACGAATAATGGATAGACCTAAACCCGCACCGGTTGAACTTCGTGCTTGTTCCCCTTGAACAAAGGGTTGGAATAAACGTTGTCTATCTTCTTTGGCAATGCCTGGACCATCGTCTTCAACTTGAAACCAAGCATATTCTTCATTTTGATTACTTGTGATGCTTATCCAACCATGTCCGTAGCGTGTGGCATTAACAATCATATTGGTAAGCGCCCGTTTGACGGCAATTGGGTTTGCTGTGATATTGATAGGATAAGGGTATAAATGTTCTTCGCTGACTTTGCCTGAGTTAGATTCAGCGCAGATCACTTCACGCAATAGACCATTCATATCACATAATTCTAAAGACATCTCTTTGCCTGTGCGCATATAGTCTAAAAATTGACCGATAATGGCATCGCAATCTTCAATATCTTTATTGATAGAATCTGCAAGATAACTATCTTCAGGACTCATCATTTCTGTAGCAAGACGAATACGCGTTAACGGAGTGCGTAAATCATGGCTTACCCCTGCCATCACCAGTGTTCTATCATTATCTAATGAGCGAATATCTGATGACATTTGATTAAATGCTCGAATAATTGAACGCATTTCAGCAGTGCCAGATTCAGGTATTGGCGGAGGGATCACCCCTTTACCAATGCGTCGTGCTGCATATTCAACTTCATGCAATGGACGATTTTGAAAACGGTTATATAACCAGAAAAATGCCACTACGATGATGATAAAAATAATGGCTTGCCGATAAACGGGTAATAAGAAATTTTGCCCTAATTCGGTAAGTGGTACGCGTATCCATAGCGTGGGTGAGAGTTGGGTATTAATCCACAAAATAGGATACTCTAGGGTGTTTTCTAGCCAAATCGTCGTATCACTATTGAGATAATCCGTCATCTGCTGGCTAAGTTCTAAATCTTCTCTTGCCCACTCTAAACCGGCTTTTAAAGCGGCGTCTTTATCAAAAAATGAGATACCTAACTCGTTGTAAATTTTATTACGTAGAGCGGGAGAAATTTTAAGTGGGGTGCCATCGACTAAGATCAGTTCTTCCGGTACTAGCGTACGAATTTCATACGCTAATACTTTATTAAATTGCTGGAGGCTTGGCCCGACAATAAGATGCTGTACAACAACATAACTGGCTATCAAGCTAAAAAAAAGTAATAAGATAACCAGAAATAGAGAGCGAGTGAGCTTATTGTGGGGTGAAAGCCTCAGCCTTCTCATTATGATACGCTCGTTCCATCAGGTACAAAGACATAACCCAGTCCCCAAACCGTTTGAATATAGCGAGGATGGGTGGGATCTTCTTCAATCATGCGACGTAAACGAGAAATTTGCACATCAATAGAACGCTCCATCGCACTATATTCACGACCTCGCGCCAGACTCATTAATTTATCACGTGATAATGGCTCTCGGGGATGTGAAACAAGGACTTTTAATACGGCAAATTCACCACTGGTCAAAGGCATATGTTGATCTTCGTGGAACATTTCCCGCGTACCGAGGTTAAGCTTAAATTTACCAAATGAGACAATCGCATTGTCTTGTGAAGGTGCTCCCGGTAGTTCGTTGGCTTGGCGACGAAGCACCGCACGAATACGGGCTAATAGCTCTCTTGGGTTAAATGGTTTTGAGATATAATCATCAGCACCAATTTCAAGTCCGACAATTCTGTCAACTTCTTCCCCTTTGGCAGTCACCATAATAATAGGGATAGGATTGTTTTGGCTTCTCAAGCGACGACAAATAGATAAGCCATCTTCGCCAGGAAGCATTAAGTCGAGGACAATAAGATGGATAGATTCGCGAGTAAGTAAACGATCCATTTGATCGGAGTTTGCCGCGGTGCGGATTTGAAAACCCTGCTCTGTCAAATAGCGCTCTAATAGTGAACGTAGACGTAAATCATCATCCACAATCAGCACTTTATAACTGTCTTGCATCTTTAAGCTCCCGAAGTGCAAATGCTTTTATTAGCGAATTCTATCATTGATAAGAATATTAAACCAAAAACAAAGAATAAATATTAATGATTTATAGGCAAAACTTGTTCTGACTTTGTATCTTAGAATATCACACTATTTATTTATCTTATTCCGAATAATATTTGATAGATAATACGCAGTAATTAACGATGCCACCTGGCGTTTGCACGCTAACTTCATCATCCACTTTTTTACCGATCAGCGCTCTCGCGACAGGGGAATCAATAGAAATCCACTGTTTTGCTGGGTCAAATTCATCAGGGCCGACTAGTCTAAATGTCTTAATGTTTTCATCATCGTCTTCAAGGGTTACCCAAGCGCCAAAATACACTTTTCCTTCTTGACGAGGATCTGGGTCAACAATTTTTAATTCATCAAGACGTTTGGATAAAAAACGAACTCGTCGGTCTATTTCACGTAATCTTTTTTTACCATAGATATATTCAGCATTTTCCGAACGGTCACCTTGAGCCGCTGCTTCAGAGACCGATTGAGTGACGCGAGGACGCTCTTCTTTCCAAAGATATTTTAGCTCTTTATCCAAGGCATGCCAGCCATCACGAGTAATATAGTTACTTTTTGCCATTACCAATAAATACGATCATCAACATTGAATTTCATACAGATACTATAGCGCGAATCACAGAATAATCTGTTATTTTCCTCATAAATGTCATGCTTGGCCTATAATAAGCGGAATTTTTTTCTTATTGCGCGTGTATAATAGCCATCTTTTTTAACCACTCCTCTCGGTAGGTAAATATATTATGAATGAATCATTAAGCCGAATTATTGCACAAGAGCTATCAGTAAAGCCCCAGCAAGTACTTTCGGCCATTACGTTACTGGATGAAGGGAATACGGTGCCTTTTGTGGCCCGTTACCGAAAAGAGGTAACTGGTGGGTTAGATGATACTCAGCTTCGTCAATTGGAAACCCGCCTGAGTTACTTACGGGAACTCAATGATCGTCGCCAAACTATTTTAAAATCAATTGAAGAGCAGGGGAAACTCACAGAAGAATTACGCTCTTCGATTAATGAGACGCAAAGTAAAACAGAACTTGAAGATCTCTACCTTCCTTATAAACCGAAACGTCGTACTCGTGGGCAAATTGCAATTGAAAATGGCTTAGAGCCATTAGCTGATTTGTTATGGAATGAACCACAACATACTCCTGAAGACGCAGCAAGTGCATATATCAACCCTGAAAAAGGAATAGATGATAGTAAAGCAGCCTTAGATGGGGCTCGCTATATCTTAATGGAACGTTTTGCAGAAGATGCTGGATTATTAGCTAAAGTTCGCCAATATTTATGGAAAAATGCGCATCTTGTTAGCAAAGTTGTTGACGGAAAAGAAGCAGAAGGCGCTAAATTTAGCGATTATTTTGATACTCATGAGCCGATTGCTCATGTACCTTCTCACCGTGCATTAGCGATGTTTCGTGGTCGTAATGAAGGTATTTTGCAGTTATCACTTAATCCTGATCCACAATTCGAAGAAGCCCCCAAAGAGAGCTATGGCGAACAGTTGATTACGGAGCATTTAGGTTTACGTCTTAATAATCAACCTGCGGACAGTTGGCGTAAAGCCGTTGTCAGTTGGACTTGGCGTATAAAAGTGTTAATGCATCTTGAAACTGAGTTAATGGGTCAGTTACGTGAGAAAGCGGAAGATGAAGCCATTAATGTGTTTGCACGTAACCTAAAAGATCTCTTAATGGCCGCACCTGCAGGTATGCGAGCTACGATGGGGCTAGATCCTGGTTTACGTACTGGGGTTAAAGTCGCGGTGGTGGATAGTACCGGTAAGCTGATTGCGACAGATACTATTTATCCTCATACCGGACAAGCGGATAAAGCCGCTGCTAGTGTAGCGGCATTATGTATTAAGCATAATGTAGAATTAGTGGCGATTGGTAACGGTACTGCATCACGTGAAACAGAGCGCTTTTTTGCTGATACAGTAAAACGCTACCCAGAAGTTAAAGCACAAAAAGTGATCGTGAGCGAAGCCGGGGCATCGGTTTATTCGGCATCAGAGCTGGCAGCGAAAGAATTTCCGGATCTGGATGTTTCTCTTCGTGGCGCTGTTTCTATCGCTCGTCGCTTACAAGATCCATTGGCGGAATTGGTAAAAATTGACCCTAAATCTATCGGGGTGGGTCAATATCAGCATGATGTGAGCCAAACATTATTGGCAAAAAAATTAGATACTGTTGTTGAAGATTGTGTAAATGGTGTCGGTGTTGATTTAAATACAGCCTCTGTACCGCTATTGACGCGAGTGGCGGGGCTTAGCCAATCTATTGCTCAAAATATTATTGCTTGGCGTGATGAAAATGGCCGTTTTGTGGATAGAAAACAGTTACTCAAAGTGGCGCGCTTAGGGCCTAAAGCTTTTGAGCAGTGTGCGGGATTTTTACGTATTCGTGATGGTAAAAATCCACTTGATGCCTCAACGGTTCACCCTGAAGCCTATCCTATTGTTGAAAATATCTTGCAATCAATACATCAAAAAATTGATCAAGTCATGGGCAATAGTGCATTACTTTCACAAATCAATGCCAGAGAATTTGTCACCGAGCAGTTCGGTTTACCTACCATTAATGACATCTTAAAGGAGCTTGCTAAACCGGGGCGTGATCCTCGTCCTGAGTTTAAAACAGCCACCTTTGCCGAAGGTGTTGAAACAATGAATGATTTAGTCAGTGGTATGATATTGGAAGGTACTGTAACTAATGTGACTAATTTTGGTGCCTTTGTAGATATTGGGGTACACCAAGATGGATTAGTGCATATTTCATCACTGTCGGATAGATTTGTTGAAGATCCCCATACTGTGGTAAAAACCGGCGATATTGTGAAGGTAAAAGTCCTTGAAGTCGATTTACCGCGTAAACGTATTGCGTTAACCATGCGTTTAGATGAAGTGGCTGCTGATAGTGATCATAAACGCCAGTCAGTGACTAAGGATAATGCTTCTAAACATAGTCGCGGGCAAAAACCGACCAGAAACCGCCAATCAAATACGGGTAACAATGCAGGTAATAGTGCGATGAGCGATGCATTGGCCGCAGCATTTGGTAAAAAACGCTAATATCTTATAGGCAGCCATCAATATTAACGTGAAGTAATAAATTGTATTACTTCACGTTTCATAACTATTCACTCAATCTATGGTTTGATGAATAAAAAGCCAAAAGTAATCAGCAACTAAATTATTTTGTTAATATAAAATATACTTTTAGTCTTTTGTCTGAGTCTGCTTTTATCTAACTTAAGGTATATTGCTAATATAATAGATAGAATATAACGTATTTTATCTTTATATTCATTTGTTGTTTCTTTTATCAACATTTTTCTATTTTCCCTATGGGTGATTAATTTTATATTAAAAATAAGTTGATCCCATTATTAACCTTACTACTGTTATGGTTTAATGGCGGGTAAAATAGAAACGTAAATTAAAATTTATCTTATTTTATTGTTCGTCATAGGATTTGCACAACAAAAATCAATGACGATAGGTTTATTTCACCGATATTGGATGATGAAAATGACATTTAATAAATTATCATTAGGGGTAGTTTTACTTTCTGCTTCATTACTAGCAGGTTGTGCCTCAGAATCTTCTCGCTCTTTAGAGGTTGCTAAAGTGGCTACCTATAATACGACTTACTCAGGACCTAAGAGTGCCATTGCTATTGGTAAGTTTGATAACCGTTCTAATTACATGAATGGTATTTTTTCTGATGGTGTGGATAGATTGGGTAATCAATCTAAAACGATTTTAATTACACATTTACAACAAACAGGCCGTTTTAATGTTTTAGATCGCGCTAACTTAACGGAGTTAACACAAGAAGCGAAGATTAAAGGCCAAAGTCAGCAATTAAAAGGCGCAACTTACGTTATTACTGGTGATGTGACAGAGTTTGGTCGCAAAGAAGTAGGTGATCGCCAACTATTTGGTATCTTAGGACGTGGAAAAACCCAAGTTGCTTATGCCAAAGTGAACTTAAATGTTGTGAATGTGAATACCTCTGAAGTGGTGTTCTCTACGCAAGGTGCGGGGGAATACGAGCTTTCTAATCGTGAGATTGTTGGTTTTGGTGGCACAGCAAGTTATGACTCAACACTTAATGGTAAAGTGCTTGATTTAGCCATTCGTGAAGCGGTGAATAATTTAGTTGCAGGGATTGAAAGCCATGCTTGGCAGCCTGAGCAGTAACCCCAATTTTATAAGGATATAAAAATGTCAAAATCATTGCTGGGGTTGCTATTTGCCTCGTTGTTATTGGTTGGGTGCCAAGCGCCAAAGCCTCTTTATAACTGGGATAGTTATCAAACGGTGGTATATCAATATTATCAACAAAGTGAAAGTGATCCTCATGCGCAAATCGATGCATTGAAAAAAAGCATCGAGGTTGCCCGAGCGAAATCATTAGGCGTTCCACCGGGGTTACATGCACATTTGGGCATGTTATATGTGACCACTGGCGCATTAGACTTAGCCATGAGTGAGTTTGATCAGGAGAAAACCCTTTATCCTGAATCAGCAAAGTTTATGGATTTTCTGATGAAAAATAAGGGAGCACAAAAATGAATCGCATTTTAACGTTAGTTTTTGTGGCATTTGCTTTTGTGTTATCAGGATGTGCAGAGCCAGTCAAAACAGACTATACCGCCTTTAAAGCAAGTAAACCAAAAAGCATTTTAGTGCTGTTACCTAAAAATCAGACTCCAGAAGTAGAAGCTGCCCATAGCTTTTTATCTCAAGTGACTTATCCTTTGGCGGAAGCTGGCTATTATGTTTTTCCTGTCGCCGTTGTTGAAGAGACCTTTAAACAAAATGGTTTGTCAACGGGAAGCGATATCCAAGCGGTGAGTCCTAGTAAGTTACGTGAGATTTTTGGTGCGGATTCTGTGCTCTATTTGGATGTCACCCAATATGGTACTTCTTATCAAGTGATCGCCAGTGAGACGCGTGTCAGTGCCAGTGCTAAATTGGTTGATTTACGTAATGGTGCCTTACTGTGGAGTGGACATGCCAGTGCATCGAGTGCAGAAGGGGATACAGCATCGAATGGTTTGGTGGGCATGTTAGTTTCTGCAGTAGTGACTCAAATTGTTGATACTATTGCAGATAAAAGTCATGAAATTGCAGGAGTAGCAAGTGTGCGTTTACTTTCTGCTGGACATGCCAATGGGATCTTATATGGTCCTCGCTCTCCCCACTATGAAAAAGAGGGACAATAACAGTTTGTTATAGTAATTACTCTTTTAAAAGACGCGGTTTATATTGTAAATATAAGCCGCGTTTTTAT
>NZ_CAWPAV010000067.1:0-41539 GCF_963885725.1 Proteus sp. G4380 | reverse complement strand
CAAAATAAACAGAGACACACGGCTATTTTCTGTTAGTATACAGGCGGGTGCTTGGATCATTTTGGTTCAAGCATTTGCAAGGACCAAAAAGACGAAAGCCCCGAATTCTATTTACATAAAATTCGAGGCAGTCTCAAGTCCCAAACAACTTGATTCTGTCTCCTTTAACAAGGAGTGTCAAGAGAAATGACTAAGCTTGCCCTTATTGGGCTGATTACTGTATGTATTACAGTTTTGTGTTTTACTCTACTGAGACATGAAAGATTGTGCTCTTTTAATATCAGCAGCGGTAACACCCTAGTTCAAGCGAATTTATCTTGCGATAAATAGCTTTGTGGGGGAATTTTCCCCCACAATTTCTCGCCCAACGTTGTTGCGCCTTGTGTTCACAAGCACCCTACTTTAAATAATCATATCACTTACATTCAATACTAATGCTAGTGTTTTATATTAAAATTTCTCATAAATGCATATTAATGCAATGGTTGTTAGAGACAAATAGGTGAGCTAATAAATTATTGTCTATTCTATTTATAAGATGGTAAGAAAGAATAGGACGATAGCATTATGAAAATATCACATTTCTATCGATGGATAGTATTCATCATACTCACAATATTGGCTCTTTACTTTACTGTACTCGGAGGGTATTTAGTTTCATTAGCAGGATCGCCTTTTTATCTCTTTACCGGTGTCATGCTTCTTATTATTGCAGCTTGCTTTTTAAGTCGAAGGAAAAGCACCCTATTACTCTTTAACTTTCTATTTTTAATAACGATTGTCTGGAGTATCTGGGAGTCAGGATTTGATTTTTGGGCACTTGCCCCTCGCTTAGATATTATCTTTATTCTAGGCTTACTCCTTATTCCTTTCACACTCAATAATAATGTTTACACTTGTCGTACCAATAAAATTGGCTTATTCACACTATTAGCCACTACACTTATCATTATATTAGGTAGTTCACTAACCGATCCTCATGCCATTAATGGTCAATTTACACAACAACAACCCACCAACTCTATATCTCCTATCGGAGTAAATGATAATGACTGGCCCGCTTATGGCAGAACGCAAGCCGGAATACGCTATTCACCATTAACTCAAATCAACAGTGATAATGTTGATAAGTTAGTTGAGAAATGGACTTTTCATACCGGTGATGAAAAAAGAGCTAATGATGCCGTTGAGATAACCAACGAAGTTACGCCTATAAAAATTGAAGATAATCTCTTTCTATGTACACCTCACCAATATTTAATTAGCTTAGATCCCGCAACAGGTAAAGAGAAGTGGCGTTTTGATTCTAAATTGCAATATAACAAAAGCTTCCAGCATATGACTTGCCGAGGGGTTGCCTATTATAATCAAAATAATAGTGCCGAATTTGCCAAAAGCCTCGACGTTCGCCAACCAAGCATATCAGATGAATGTCCTGAAAAAGTCTTTCTTCCAGTCAATGATGGCCGCCTAATCGCAGTTAATGCGCAAACGGGTAATGCATGCCGTGATTTTGGTCAGAATGGAGAAATCAATCTGTTAGCTTCTATGCCTTATGCTTATTTGGGTGGATATAACCCAACATCTCCCCCAATCGTCACCGGTAATACTATTATCATTGGTGGCTCTGTTACTGATAACTTATCAACTCAAGAGCCTTCTGGTGTGATCCGTGGCTATGATGTTAATAGCGGAAAATTAATATGGGTATTTGATACTGGCGCAGAAGATCCCAATGCGATGCCAGGTAAAGAGACTCAATTTGTTCATAACTCCCCTAATGCATGGGCGCCTTTAGCTTATGATGCACAAACGGATGTGGTCTATATTCCGACAGGAGTAGGTACACCCGATATTTGGGGAGGCGATCGTCATCCATTAAAAGAGCGTTACGCTAATTCAGTTTTAGCACTAAAAGGGTCGACAGGCGAGCTATTGTGGCATTTCCAAACCACCCATCATGATTTATGGGATATGGATGTTCCTTCGCAACCATCACTGGTTGATATCAAAACTGATAAAAATGAAACAATACCTGCCATTTATATCGTCACGAAAACAGGGAATGTGTTTGTTCTTGATAGAAGAGACGGTACACCTATTGTTCCCGTAACAGAAAAACCGGTCCCTACTAGTGTCAAATATGGTCCACAAACACAAGGTGAGCATTACTCACCCACTCAGCCTTTTTCAGCACTTAATTTAGCACCAAAAAATAAGTTGCAAGGTTCAGATATGTGGGGTGGCACAATGGCAGACCAGCTGTTATGTCGTATCGCTTTCCATCAGTTAAATTATGAGGGAATTTATACACCGCCATCAGAAAACGGTACGCTTGTTTTTCCTGGTAACCTCGGTATTTTTGAATGGGGCGGTATTTCTGTTAATCAAGATAGACAAGTCGCGGTAATGAACTTTATTACCTTGCCTTTTATCTCAAAACTTTATTTAAAAGATCCTCAAGACAGTCAAGCAATTGACGCAGGCCACGGAGAGCAAGGTTTACAACCCATGACGGGAACACCTTATAGTGTTGATATTCATCCATTCTTATCACCACTAGGATTACCTTGTAAACAACCCCCTTGGGGATTTGTTGCTGGTGTTGATTTAACAAAAAATGAGCTTGTTTGGCAACAACGATTTGGCACCATTAGGGATAGTTTGCCTAATTTAGTGGAATTACCACCATTAAAAATTGGTGTTCCTGGGCTAGGAGGCGCTATCTCAACCGCAGGTAATGTGATGTTTGTTGCTGCTTCTCAGGATAATTATATTCGAGCATTTAATGTGACGAATGGCAAAATGTTATGGGAAGCACGATTACCCGCAGGTGGACAAGCAACGCCAATGACCTACTCTATTGGAGGCAAGCAATATGTGGTCATTATGGCCGGCGGACATGGTTCATTTGGTACTAAAATGGGCGATAGCTTAGTGGCCTATGGGTTACCTGATAATTTATAGCTTTAAGTTATCAACAATATCAGGCGATTGTTATTTTCAATCGCCTTTTTATTATTTGCTAACACTCACAACCTAGCTTAATCAACTAATACCCGTTGATTGGTTGCTCCCCATAAAATTGACATTTCGGTAAACAATGCACCACTGATATCTTCAATTTCTTCTGCGGTAATTTCGCTATTACCTTGTTTGCCAAAAAATACAACTTCATCACCTGGTTTGATATTGTTAAGACTGGTAATATCAACCATAACGGTATTCATTGATGTTTTTCCTAAAACAGGTACGCGTTGCCCAGCAATTAACGCATGCCCCGCATTACTAAAAACGCGACGGTAACCATCTGCATAACCTACAGGAATATTGGCTAGTACTGAGTCACGTTTTAATGTGTAAGTACGATCATAGCCAACCGTATTACCTTTAGGATAATAATTGATTGAAGCAATGTTGGATTTAAAGGTCATCACACGTTTATAGTCTGTACTCGCAATGGTATCACCATAAAAAATACCTCCCACACGTACCATATCCAGCCATGACTCAGGCACGGTAATTGTCGCAAAGGTATTTGCCATATGTAATGTGACATTGTTACGCTCTAATCCCATCACCTCTAACACTTGCTGAGATTGTTGCTTAAAACGAGCCAGATCTTCCCTTACTTTATTAGCATCTTCTTCGGGATAATGAGACATAATACCAACCACTTTTAGGTTAGCTAATTGAGAAATTTGTTTTGCTTTTTCAAGCCCAGATTTATTATCGACCTCTAAACCATTACGAGACATGCCACCTGAATTTAATGCTAAATGAATAGGAATGACTTTATTTTGTTGCTTGGCAATAGCATCTAATCTTTTTGCCATATCAAGATCACCAATTAACTCTTCTACGTTATAGTTGGTTGCCTGTGCCATTTCTTGTTCTGTCGCATTACGTACTCGCATTAAACGGCCTTTAAATCCTAAATCACGTACTTCTTTTAATTCTTGGTTATTTGTTACACCAATACATTGCACATTATTTTCTATCATAATTGGGGCAACTAACGATAAATCATGCCCATAAGCATCTCCTTTTAACACTGCACAAAGAGAGGATTGCTTACCTAATAATGATTGGACTTTTTTTACATTAAAGTCGAGTGCACTTCGTGAAATTTCAATCCATGAATTATTGACAATAGCAGGCTGAACTTGAGCCACTTGAGTTGCTGGTGGATTATAATTTACAGGCTGTTGGCAAGCAGTAATAACGAAAAGTGGTAATAACGCAAGATATCGAATAGCTAAAGACATCTTCTTTCTTCCTTAGTGATTATGATGTTAAACCTATTTTTATAATTAATTAGGCACAAAAATATACACATAGTGAATATTCACTTAGGATAATAGCATTATTATTCAGATAATAAATATAAAAATTCATCTCTGCATAAATGCCAATAAGAGAGAGGATTTAAATACACTATTTCTACCAAAAAAATGCCCGACGGGTTAAAAAGTCGGGCATTTATTAAAATTCCACTAATAAGTAATATCAACGTCGGTAGTATTAACGAACAATAATCCCTAATAGAATACCAATCACACCGAAGTCTGCATCACTAAATGTGGTATTGGCGATACCAATATCACCAAGTACAGGTAATAAAAATACGGGTAAGAAAGTAATCAATAAACCTTGAGCAAAAGCACCTAAAATAGCACCTCGGCGTCCCCCTGTGGCGTTACCAAATACGCCTGCAGTTGCCCCCACAAAGAAATGAGGTACCACCCCAGGTATAATCACAGTCCAATCTAAAGCATAAAGAATAAACATGCCAATGACACCCGCTGCAAAACTACTCAGAAAACCGACTAAAACGGCATTAGGTGCATAAGGAAATACCACGGGACAATCAAGCGCAGGTTTTGCATTGGGAACTAACTTATCAGAAATGCCTTTAAATGCAGGAACAATCTCTGCAATCACCATACGTACACCTTGTAGGATAATATAAACACCTGCCGCAAAGGTGATGGATTGCATTAAGGAGAACATAAACCAGTTTTTACCACCACTAACTTCACGAACAAAAGTGTCACCGGCAAATAAACACGTAATAATAAAAATTATGCCCATGGTGAAAGCGATCGCAACTGGCGTATCACGCAAAAAGAGTAAACTCTTAGGTACATTCATCTCTTCCGTTGAATGCGCTTTGTTGCCAAATTTACTACCAATAAAACCAGATACAACATAGGAGATAGTAGAGAAATGGCCTAATGCGACATCATCAGAGCCGGTGATCTTTTTCATATAAGGATGTGCAATGGCTGGGAAAAATACCATTGATACCCCAACAACTAATGAACCTACTGCAACTAATACCGCCCCTTCTAAACCCGCTGTTGCCAAAATCACCGCGACCATCATCGACATAAATAAAGTGTGGTGACCCGTTAAGAAAATATATTTCCACGGTGTTAAGCGTGCAATTAATATATTGATTAACATGGCAAAGAACATAATCAGTGCCATCTCTTTACCAAAGCTTTTTTGTGCAATAGAGACAATGGCTTCGTTATTAGGTACAACACCTTGAATGCCAAATGCATGTTGGAAAATCGTTGAGAAATCACCAAGCGAGTTAATGACTAAACCTGCCCCTGCACCTAAAATAACAAAACCCATAATGGTTTTAACGGTGCCCTTAATACATTCTGTCGCAGGTTTTTTCTGAGCAATTAAACCAATCAATGCGATTAAACCCACCAATATAGCAGGCTCTGAAAGCACATCGCTCATTAGAAAGCGGAAAAAGTCCATACTAGGCTCCTTATAGCGCGCCTAATTCACGTAATGCGGTCGAAAGTTTCTCTTTCATCGCGACTTTATCAATCATATTATCTAAAGAAACAATTTTGCCATTAACCGCTTGAGCATTAAGTTGTTCCGCAATATCACGAGTTCCCACATAAATATCACTCGGTGTCCCTTTTGCCGAACCTAAATCGACATGATCAACATCAGCATTGACGGCCAGATCTTTTAAAATACTTTTGATGCTCATTTCCATCATTAAGCTACTGCCTAAACCATTTCCACATACAACGGTAATTTTCATCATATTCCCCTTGGTTATTTAAAATTGAATTAATAGTGATTAATAACAGCCAATACTTCTGCCTTACTTTTTGCTTGCAACAAAGTGTCTATATCATCTTGGTTATCAAAAAGTTCAGCTAATTTCACAATGGCATTAATATGGCTATCGTTATCTGTTGCCGCTAAAACAATTAAAAGTTTCACCGGATCATTTTCATCAGCACCAAATTCCACCCCTTTTTCGATGATAGTTAATGCTAAAGAGAGCTGATTAACCCCTTCTTCAGGACGTGCATGAGGCATAGCAATACCTGGCCCTAATACATAATAAGGGCCTATTTGCTCGTGTGATTTATAAATCGCATCAACATAACGAGGCTCAATACAACCTTTGTCAATTAATGGCTGACAGGCGATTTTAATTGCTTCACGCCAATCTTTGACTTGTGGGATCACTTGTACCACATCCGGTGTTAATAATGTTTTAAGCATATTTATAACCTCAGTAAGGTGCTTTTTTGATCTCTGTATTAAGGATAATAATCACTAATGGTAGCGCTATCTAGATAGATTATGTGTAATTGTGATAGCGCTATCATTTTGATGAAATGTTAATTGCGAACAAGTGCAACAATTGACACTGTATTGTTTCTGCAGAGTGGGAAAATTTCAGGTAGGATCTGCGAATTAAAAATAAAGCCGAATAAATCTGATCACGATGATAAAAACACGTAAACGCCGAAATACAGGTCGCGTCACTTTACAAGAAGTTGCTAAACATGCCGGAGTCGGTTCAATGACCGTATCTCGCGCATTGCGTACGCCTGAATTAGTGTCGGATAAATTAAGAGAAAAAGTTAACCAAGCAGTGGCAGAGTTGGGATATATCCCCAATGCCTCAGCAGGGGCCTTAGCTTCCGCTCAAAGCCATATTATTGCTGTACTACTGCCCTCTTTTACTGATAAAGCCAGTGCTGATTTTATGCAATCATTGCAGCAGATCCTCAGCCGTCATCATTATCAAATATTAGTGGGATGTTATGAATATCAGCTCCATAAAGCAACTGATGTGATTAATATGCTATTACAGAGTAACCCTGCCGCATTAGTTGCCTTTGGCTCCCAATTAAGTGATGTACAGTTCTTACATATCAGTAATGCCAATGTGCCTGTTGTCAGTGTCGCGAGTCAATCTAATGAGCAATCTGCAATAAGTATTGATTGCGGTTATGAAAAAGCGGCATTTGATTTAACCCATTATTTAATTCAGCAAGGTAAACGTTGTGTCGGCTATGTTGGTGCGCTACAAGGACAACGTTTACACCACCAGCAAATTACCGGCTGGTCGCGTGCTTTATTAAAAAATTATTTAAATGCTGAGCAAAGTGTTACTACGCCCGACCCCGCTTCTATGGCATATGGTCGACAAGCATTAACAGAGATTTTATTACGTCAGCCCGAACTAGATGCCGTTATTTGTAGCCATGAGAGTATTGCTTTGGGAATGATGTTTGAGTGCCAACGAAGATTAATTAAAATTCCCCAAGATCTCGCTATCGCCTGCTTAGAAGGCTCTGAAAATAGCGCCCAAATAGCACCTTCCCTGACATCTATACATTTTAATTACCATAAAATAGGTAAAGAGGCAGGTAAGCACCTAATTGCACTATTGCAACATTTACGTGATGAGGTTGATAACGCTATGTTTGAAAATACCGTTATCAACTATGCTTATCGTTTAGAACTCGGACAAAGTACCCCTTAGTCAGTGGTTTCTTTTGTGTCCAAGCGAGTACTATTATTTCGCGTTAACCATAGAGAGAGTGCTTTAAGTGAATCAGGGGTAAATTCATCACAACGTTCCGTGATTTCTAAGGGAGTAAGCCAGCATACTTCCTCGATTTCTTCTGGCTGTAATGCAAATGGCCCATGTGATACACAACTAAATAAGCTTCCCCAAACGCGGCAACTCTCATCGTCATAATAGAATTGTCCATGTTCGGCAAAAGGAACCCCGGCAATACCTAGCTCTTCTTCTGCTTCACGACGTGCACTTTCGAGTGCATTTTCACCTTGTTGTACTACACCACCCGCGGTTGCATCTAACCAACCTGGATAGAAATCTTTTGTTTCAGTACGGCGTTGTGCCAAAATTTTTCCCATGCCATCGTGCACGACAATATAAGTTGCTCGGTGACGTAGGTTTTCTGCTCGCATTTGTTGACGTGTTGCTTGTGCAACAACTTCATTTTTTTCATCAACAATATCAACCCACTCGACCACTGCCGTATTTTCTTGTTCCATCCTCAACAAACCTTTTTTAATCGATGCTAAACGATCGTAATTTTTATCCTGAATATACCAAAATCACCATATTTCACCACTATAATAATCATAGGTAATTTGCTTTATTCATCTTGCGATTTTTTGCTTTTTATGATGTTACTAGGCAGACTGTAAAATATACGCTATTGAATATCACCTTATTGCGGAGGTTTTTATGATCGATCTTTATTATGCAAACACCCCGAATGGCCAAAAAATTACGCTTTTCCTCGAAGAAGTCGCCATGCCTTATACTTTGCATCATGTTGATATTGGCAAAGGTGATCAATTTAAACCCGAATTTTTAGCTATTTCACCCAATAATAAAATTCCTGCTATTGTCGATAATGCTCCCGCTGACGGTGGTGAGCCACTCTCTATTTTTGAATCAGGTGCTATTCTTATCTATTTAGCAGAAAAAAGTGGCAGATTACTTAGCCATGATCTGCGAGAAAAAATGACCCAACTGCAGTGGCTATTTTGGCAAGTGGGGGGATTTGGTCCTATGCTTGGACAAAATCATCACTTTACGCGTTACGCCCCTGAAAAAGTACCTTACGCAATCAATCGTTATACAAAAGAGACCGAGCGTTTATATCAGGTGTTAGAGAGCCGACTCGCTCAATCTCCTTATCTTGGTGGAAACGATTATAGCATTGCTGATATAGCCACCTATACTTGGGCTCGTTACCATGACACACACCATATTGATCTAGCAGATTATCCTGCGGTAGAAAAATGGCTAAATACAATAAGCCAACGTCCAGCAGCCAAAAAACTGTTTGGTTAGTGACTAATCTCACCTATCAGGATGATACAACCTTAATTAGGATAGAGTAATCAGGAGGATGGTGATGAATATACTTATCACAGGTGGAACCGGATTAATTGGCAGAGCACTTATCTGCCAACTCGCATTAGATAAACATAATATTACCGTACTTTCCCGTTCGCCACAGAAAGTCTACTCTCATTTCTGTAATGAAATGGCGTGTTGGACTCATTTAGATGATAAAGAAAACTTAAACCAATTTGATGCAGTGATTAATCTTGCTGGAGAACCAATTGCAGACAAACGCTGGACACCGGAGCAAAAACAAACGTTAGTTAATAGTCGATGCAAATTAACCCAAAAGCTGGTGGATTTAATAAAAGCCAGCGACTCTCCCCCTAGTGTTTTAATTTCTGGCTCTGCAGTGGGTTTTTATGGTGATCAAGGTGAAAATAATGTCACTGAAGAGACGCCACCTAAGGATGAATTTACTCATCAACTCTGTGCCAAATGGGAAAATATTGCACTCGATGCACAAACGCCATTAACACGGGTGTGTTTGCTACGTACTGGTATTGTACTCTCTACAAAAGGAGGGGCATTACCTAAAATGAGCCCGCCTTTTAAATTAGGTTTAGGGGGAAAATTAGGTAATGGTAAGCAATATATGCCATGGATACATATTGATGATATGGTCAATGCCATCGTATTTTTACTTAATAATAACAATACCCAAGGCGCCTTTAATCTGACAGCCCCTCATCCAGTACAAAATAAAGCATTTACCACGACTTTAGCTCACGTACTGAAACGCCCTGCATTTATGACGATTCCTGCCACAATATTAAAATTAATGATGGGAGAAAGTGCCACATTAGTTTTAGGTGGGCAACAAGCGTTTCCTAAGAAACTGCTCGATGCAGGATTCAGCTTTCGTTACCCACAACTGGAAGGCGCTTTAGAAGATATTATTCGCCATAAAAAATAGTCACTCGTCACACAGGGGATCAACGGGCAGGTTTATCCCCTTGCCAACGCTGAAAAAGATCATCCGGCAAGTCAATGTCAAATTGATCAAGCACTCGATTTACTGTCTGATTAACAATGTCATCGATCGTTTTAGGCTGAAAATAAAATGCAGGTACTGGTGGCATAATGATGGCACCAAGCTCAGCAGCTTGAGTCATTAAACGTAAGTGCCCTAAATGTAACGGTGTTTCGCGTACACATAGCACTAATTTACGTCCTTCTTTTAACACGACATCAGCGGCACGTGTCACTAACGTATCAGTATAGCTATGTACAATACCGGAGAGGCTTTTAATCGAACAAGGTAAAATAACCATACCATTGACCCGAAACGAGCCTGAAGAGATAGTCGCCCCTATATCTCGATCGTCATAAATAATATCAGCTAAAGCATGAATATCTTTGAGAGAATAATCCGTTTCTAATGAAATGGTACGACGCGCCGCTTGACTGATCACCAAGTGAGTTTCTACGGTTGGCACGGATTTAAGTATTTCTAATAAACGAATACCATAAATTGCGCCACTGGCACCTGTTAGCCCGACAATCAGCTTTTTCATTATAATCCTCAGAATATATATCTTTGTTAATCATTATGATGATTAACCCTCAAAAAACAAGCGCCGATGTAGTGTTACGCTAGCATCGACGCTTGATAAAGGTGGCTATTTTAACGGAAAATTAGCCTTCGTTATAGATTTCTAAGTTCTCAGCTTCATGTTGATCACGAATTTTATGTTCATCATCACGACGTAAATTTTCAAGGTAATCTAAATAGCCTTGATCAATATCTTTTGTGATATAGACACCATCAAATACAGAGCATTCGAATTGGTTGATATCTGGATTTTCTTCTTGAACAGCGGCAATTAAATCAGAGAGATCTTGAAAAATAAGTCCATCAGCACCAATCAGTTTACGTATTTCATCCACTTCACGCCCATGAGCAATTAATTCATTGGCATTAGGCATATCAATACCATAAACATTAGGGAAACGCACTTCTGGAGCGGCTGAGGCAAAATAAACTTTTTTAGCCCCCGCTTCTCTCGCTAACTCAACAATTTGCTCTGATGTTGTGCCACGTACGATGGAGTCATCGATAAGTAACACGTTTTTATCGCGAAATTCTGCACGGTTGGCATTTAGTTTACGACGTACTGATTTGCGACGCTCTTGCTGGCCGGGCATAATAAAAGTACGTCCAACATAACGATTCTTCACAAAACCTTGTCGATAAGGTTTATTTAAGATGTGGGCAATTTCTAATGCAATATCACAAGAAGTTTCAGGAATAGGGATCACCACATCTATTTGTAAATCTTCCCACTCTTTAGCAATTTTAGCGCCGAGCTTTTGCCCCATACGTAGACGGGCGTTATATACGGAAATTTTATCAATAAAAGAGTCTGGACGCGCAAAATAAACATACTCAAATAGACAAGGCACTAATTGCGGATTTTCAGCACATTGACGAGTAAACAGTTGTCCTTGCTCTGTGATATAAACAGCCTCACCAGGTGCTACATCACGCAAGAATTCAAATCCTAGTGTATCTAGAGCGACACTTTCAGACGCAACCATATACTCACTGCGTCCATCTTCTAAAGTACGTTTGCCTAACACTAAAGGACGAATGCCATAAGGATCACGAAAAGCTAATAAGCCGTGGCCGATGATCAAAGCAACGCAAGCATAAGCGCCACGTAATTTTTTATGCATAGCCGCAACAGCGGTAAAAATATTATCTGGCTCTAGCGGAAAATGATCGAAGCGATCTAATTCATACGCTAGCACATTGAGTAAAATTTCGGAGTCTGAGGTGGTATTGATATGTCGACGAGCAGTTTCAAATAATTGACGACGCAACAAATGCGCATTAGTTAAATTACCATTATGTGCAAGTGTGATCCCAAAAGGTGAGTTAACATAAAAAGGTTGCGCTTCTGATGCACTCGAACTGCCCGCGGTTGGATAACGTACATGTCCTATTCCGATAGTTCCTTTTAAACGCAACATATGACGCGTTTCAAAGACATCTTTCACCAGCCCATTTGCTTTGCGTAGACGAAAACCGTTATTCTCATCAATTGTTGCAATGCCTGCTGCATCTTGACCTCGGTGTTGTAACACCGTTAACGCATCATAAATCGATTGGTTTACTGGATTAACTCCAGCGATACCGACAATACCGCACATGAAAAGATCCTCATCAGCCAGACGGAGAGGTTACATTTTCTCCGACACGAAACTTGACGCATTTTGTAGGTAGTCAAAAAACCACCTAATAATATGGTTGAATTGAGGAATAAGCTCAGAACGTTGCCAATCGGCACTGTCTGCCATAGGAGTAAAAGCACCCAAGACAAAAAGTAACGCTGATACAATCAGCACACCTCTTAAAGCCCCGAAACAGATCCCCAACACACGATCTGTACCTGATAACCCTGTGCGTTGAACAAGAGAGCTAATCACATAATTAATCACCGCACCGACAATTAGCGTTGCAATAAACAGTGTGACAATCGCAATCCCGTTACGAACCAGCTCATCTTCAAACCGAGTAAAATAGACGGCTAGATAAGGATAAAACTGACTTGCAACAAAAAAACCACAACCCCAGGTGATAAGTGATAATGCTTCACGAACAAAGCCACGGATCAGGCTAACTAATGCAGAAAAACCGATAATGGCAATAATGGCGTAATCTATCCAGACCATAAATCTCTATCCAATAACGATGCCCCGCATTAATACGGTAGCATTCTAACAGAAAACGAAAACGTTTGCGTAACGCTAATTTTCGATAATTTTAAAATAATTTACGGCGACATGAAAAATCATAATCGCCGCAATAAGTTAACACCTTGTTACTTCACTCATCTGATGTCTCATCAACATAGTTATGGTTTATAGGCTCTTACTTCACCTTGCAGGCCTGTTAGCTCTTTAAGGCGAGGTAACATCGCCTGTAACTCTGCTTTTGAGGCATTAGGCCCAATATAGATACGTGTCACTTTTCCTGAAACAGGGCGAGCAGGCACGGTATATACTGGATAACCGGAGAGGTGCATTTTTGCAATAATTTCTTCAACCTTCGCCGCATTTTTCAAGGCACCTAACTGCACAACCCAAGCCTCACCTTTCGGCGCGGTTGTTTCTGATACCGCCGGTGGCGGAGTAGTTGGTGGCTCTACAGGCGGATTAACCACTTTAGGTGGCTCAACAACCGGTGTTGATGGTGCTACTTGAGGCTCCGATACTTCAGGAGTAGAAACTTGAGGCTGTTCAACCCCCGTTACCGCTTCAGAGATCATCGCCTCAGAAGCACCCTCTGATGGCGTTGACGGTGTCGTGGTTTGCTCAATCGGCGCTATTGATTCAATATCTTGCTCATCACCGGGTTTGGGGACTAAAGGAATAGAGGCAAATTGGTCTTCGTTATATTTCTTATCGCCGTCAAATAATGTAGGAAGAAAAATAACCCCTACCGCCACAAGAACAACGGCTCCGACTAAGCGATTTTGAAATTTACTTGCCACTCGCACTCTCCTTTTCCAATAGTTCCATTACATGAGCAACGGTATGGAATGATCCACATACAACCACAATATCATTTTTTTGCGCCTCAGATATTGCTTGTTGCCATGCTTGCTCGACACTATCAAATACTGCCGGATAGTCGAGGTGCTGAGCTAATACCTGAGCTGAAGCACCACGAAACTCATTCAATGGTGCAACATACCACTGATCGGCTTGAGGGGATAAACACGCTAATGTACCCGCAATATCTTTATCACCCAGCATACCAACAACAATGCGCACTTTGGTATCAGAATAACGCGGTAATTGCGCCAGTTTTTCGGCTAAATATCCAGCAGCATGCGGATTATGAGCAACATCAAAAATAACTAATGGATGCTGCGAAATTATCTGAAAACGTCCCGGCAACTGAGCTTTACTCATTCCCTCAACAATACTTTGATGGGTGATCCCTTGGCTCACTTTATCGTCGCTTTTCAATAAGCAGCGTATCACTGCCATTGCCGTACCTGCGTTGGCTAAGGGAATATTGGGGATGGGAAGTTTTTCAAACTGCTTATCTGCACTACGCCAATGCCAGTGATCACCATCAATAGAAAATGACCAGTCAACACCACGACGAAATAATTTAGCCTGTTTCTGCTGCGCGACTTGTACAATAGAAAGTGGCATATCTGGCTCGCCTACAACAGCATAGTGATTTTTACGGAAGATACCGGCTTTTTCATGACCAATATGCTCTCTATCAGCCCCTAACCAATCGGTATGATCAAGGGCAATACTGGTGATAGCTGCAATATCGGCATCAACAATATTGGTTGCGTCTAAACGCCCCCCTAACCCAACTTCAAGAATAACCACATCAAGTTGAGCTTGTTGAAATAGTTTCAATGCGGCGAGTGTGCCGTATTCAAAAAAAGTCAGCGAAATATCGCCTCTGGTTTGCTCTATTTCAGCAAATACTTGACAAAAATCAGCTGGTGAAAGCTCTTTACCTTGAATGCGAACACGCTCGGTATAACGGACAAGATGAGGTGAACTATAAACCCCCACTTTCAATCCTGAAGCCATCAAAATTGACTCGAGCATATGGCAAGTGGTTCCTTTACCATTAGTACCCGATACAGTGATAACTTTAGGGGCAGGACGTAATACATTCAGTAATTGACCTACCTTGCCCACGCGCTCAAGTCCCATATCAATAGCACTTGAGTGTAAGTGTTCAAGATAAGAAAGCCACACCGACAAAGGCGATGTGGCTTGAGGAGCAGTTATGATATTAGACATCTTCTTTTTTATTCGTTTCGATGTTAATTTCTGGCTCATTGTCAGAAGATTCGATGTCATCAGCGATCATTTCTTCGCCTAGCAGTTCATCTTCGTCTTTCGCTAAATCATACTGAGTCAGCTTAGCCAGTAATTCAGCTAGCTCATCACGCATTTCAGGACGGCGAACTATCATATCTATCGCCCCTTTTTCTAGCAGGAATTCACTACGTTGGAAACCCGCGGGTAATTTCTCACGTACAGTTTGTTCAATAACACGTGGACCAGCAAAACCAATCAAGGCTTTCGGCTCAGCAACATTAATATCGCCTAACATTGCTAAACTTGCAGAAACCCCACCCATAGTAGGATCGGTCATCACTGAGATATAAGGTAAACCACGCTCTTGCATTTTAGCTAATGCGGCACTGGTTTTTGCCATTTGCATTAATGACATCAATGCTTCTTGCATACGTGCACCACCACTTGCAGAGAAGCAAATCAGTGGACAATTATCTTCTAATGCTTGTTCAACCGCACGAACAAAACGCGCACCCACAACAGACGCCATAGAGCCGCCCATAAATGCAAATTCAAAAGATGCGGCCACAACAGGCATTTCTTTTAACGTACCTTTCATCACCACTAGGGCATCTTTTTCATGGGTTTGTTTCTGAGCCGCAGCAATTCTGTCTTTATATTTTTTAGAGTCGCGGAATTTCAGAATATCTTTAGGCTCTAACTCACTGCCCAGCTCAGTCGTGCTTCCTGTATCAAGAAAAGTTTCTAAGCGACGGCGTGCTGAAATACGCATGTGATGATCACATTTGGGGCACACTTCTAAATTACGCTCTAATTCTGCGCGGTAAAGTACTTGCCCACAGCTATCACATTTTGTCCAAACCCCTTCTGGGATATTGGCTTTACGTGAACTCGTGATATTGCTTTTATTAAGAATTTTTTCAATCCAGCTCATTAACGGACCTTTTCGTCTGAATCTGACCTTCGCCAGTTTATACTCGTCATATTTTAAGTTGCAGCATGTTGACTGCGTTTAATTGCACAAGTCACCTACTTTGTCGGTGTGCTTTTCGTGCTGCATTCACTTATCGCCTAGCTACAACCCTAATTATTTAGAGCAGATTATTGTGAACATGTTAACTCACAATATACTGGCTATGTGGTTAGCAAAGTTTATGATGATACCGCTTACTGAATTTCAGCGCATCTCTTTATTATTGCTATTCTACGGCAAAAGCTAATGATAACTGCTCAAACCTCTTGGTTATCACTCTCTTTTTTGGCCTTTGCACTCGCTCTACGATGGCGTATCACCTCGATAACACCTGGTAAAATAGAAATAACAATAATGGCAACAATTAGCAATTTTAAGTTCTTTTGAACAATATCTAAGTCACCAAAAAAGTATCCAGCATAAGTAAATAGCAGTACCCATGCAATGGCACCCGTAACATTATAAAAAGCAAAATGACGATATGACATTTTGCCCATTCCTGCAACGAATGGCGCGAAAGTTCGGACAATCGGCACAAATCTTGCCAAAATTATCGCTTTACCACCATGTTTTTCATAGAAAGCATGGGTTTTATCTAAGTATTCTCGTTTAAAGATACGTGAATTGGGATTACTAAAGAGTTTTTCACCAAAAATGCGCCCAATAGAATAGTTAACCGCATCACCTAAAATCGCAGCGAAAAGCAGTAAGAGAACCATTAGGTGAACATTAACATCATTGGTATCTAACGCAGATAAAGCCCCCGCAACAAACAGTAACGAATCGCCCGGTAAGAATGGCGTGACAACAAGCCCCGTTTCACAAAAAATAATTAAAAATAGAATGGCATATACCCATGTACCATATTGAGCGACTAACTCGGCTAAATGGACATCAATGTGTAAAATAAAATCAATTAGAAATTTTATTAAATCAGCAAATTGCGTTAATAATTCCATAAATCCTCAGAAAACGGGGTAATTTTATGTTTAAAGTATTTAAAATGGGTTATCTGCTAAAAATAGCGGCCCCATTGCAGGTTTAGGAAGTTCGAAACGTTCAGGGTAATCAACCGAAACAAGATATAAACCATTTGCTTTTGCAGTTGCTGCTGCTTTAGTCCTATCTTTTAAGGCTAATAATTCAGCCATCCAAGTAATAGCCTGATTACCACAGCCAATTTCCAATAAACTCCCCACAATATTTCTTACCATATGATGGACAAAAGCATTGGCTTTTATATCTACCACCACATAATCACCATAGCGTGAAACATTCACATGCATCACATTACGCCAAGGTGTTCTAGATTGGCATTGTACGGCTCTAAACGAGGTAAAATCATTCTCGCCTAATAAACATTGGGCAGCTTGATGCATTCGTTGTGCATCTAGAGGGTAATGGAAATGCGTTACCCCTGAGGATAAAATAGCAGGACGATAGCGATGATTAAAAATCACATAACGATAACGTCTTGCGGTTGCGCTAAATCGAGCATGAAAATCATTCGCTACCGTTTTTACCCAACGAACGGCAATATCTTGTGGTAAATGGGTATTAACCCCCATCGTCCATGCCGCATCTTTGCGATGAGCCGTTGTCTCAAAGTGCACAACCTGCCCGGTTGCATGAACTCCGGCATCAGTTCTGCCGGCACAAAAAACAGAGATAGGCTCATTTGCTACTTGAGATAACGCTTTTTCTAACCGTTCTTGGACACTACGAACCTCATTTTGACGTTGCCAGCCATAATAGTGGCTACCGTCATATTCAATGCCTAGCGCTATCTTTAATGGTGTACTTTCTGCCACAATCGCAGGCTCACTGATTGACTGCGCTATCACATCAGCACTCTCTTGGTCGTTCATCAGTAAAACTGCTCCTGCACTAATTTTTCAGCCACTTCTACAGCCATTAATGCTCCGCCAAAACGCACGTTATCTGCAACAGACCAAAATTGTAACGCTTCAGGCACACCATAATCATTACGTAAGCAACCTAAGTTCAAGCTAACATTACCGGAGGCATCGGTGACTTGAGTTGGAAAATCATTTTCATCACTAATATTGAGGGAGTCATGTTCTTGTAATGTTTCCCGTGCTTCTTCACTTCCCATTGGACGTGATGTTTCCAACTGCACAGATTGTGCATGACCATAGAAAACAGGCGCTTGTAATGTGGTCACTGAGATAGGTAGTCCATCGTCTTGCAAGATTTTACGGATCTGATCAACCATTTGGCGCTCTTCTTGAATAGAGCCTTCATTATCAACTAACAATGGTAAAATATTAAATGCCAGTTGTTTATTAAAGCGACCAAGTTCTGGAGGAACACCGTTCAGTAAGCGCGCACTTTGCCCCGCTAATTCATCAACAGCTTGTTTACCAAAACGAGATACTGACATCAAATTTGTCACATTCAAGCGAGTTAAGCCTGCGGCTTCGGTTAATGGATAGATAGCGCGTAACAGTTGGCTTACCATGCTATCAGCAATAGCGATAATATTGCGGTTACGATACTCTGCCAGCATAGATGTATTCACCCCTGGTACAACTAAAGGTACATCCCACTCCATCGCAAATAAACCACTGCAATCAATAACAATACAACCTGAATCCGCTGCAAGTTGTGCGTATTGCGCACTAATCTCAACCGGCGCGGCAAAAAAAGCGAGTTGAATATCCGCCCATTCGATATTATGAATACCTTGTACTGCAACACTTTTACCCTTTACACGGATAGTTTTGCCAATACTGTCTTCACTGGCGATCGCCGTTAATTCGCCAATAGGAAAATCACGCTCTTGCAGAAGCTCTAAAATAGCTTCACCCACAGCACCTGTTGCGCCCACAAGCGCAATATTCCAACCCTCTCCCATAAAATATCCTCCAATACAGTAAAATGTTTAAATAATGTCACGTCTTATTTATGTGTTGCATTAAACCCAATAGCATTGAGTAAGCTCGCCGTTGTCGGGTTATCACATACCACCTGTAATGAAGACCATTCACGACGGACAGGGTAAAACTTACGTAGCTTATCAAACTCCCCTTTGATACCGGCAACTTTGCGCAATGGTGCATCATCACGACGTACATCATAGACAAGATGAATAAGCTGTTTGAGTAATGTTTGAGTTAATTCACCTTGTACAGAAATTGTGGAGATCAACGGTTTTGGTAACAGTGTTGATAATTCAACGTGTTGAGGTTGACCAATAAAATCACAATAAGCTTCATAAACCTGCGTTGTTCCTCTCGCCTTCCCTTCTAAGGTATAGCCGGCAATATGTGGTGTTGCGATATCAACTTTATTTAATAACTCAAGAGAAAGATCGGGTTCTGGCTCCCAAACATCTAGAACAACGCGTAACTTTTTACCTTGGTTTAAGGCTGATAATAATGCAGCATTATCAATAACCTCGCCACGGCTTGCATTAATTAAAATACGACCTTCAGGTAAAATATCGAGGTTGCTCTCATTAATTAAATGGTAACTGTTATAACGACCCGATTTATTTAGCGGTGTATGGAAAGTCAGGATATCTGCCTGCTTTAATAGCGTTTCTAAAGAATGAAATTGTTCATCATCCCCTCTGTCAGCTCTAGGCGGATCACAAAGTAGTACATTCACACCTAATGCGCGTAAGCGTTTTGCCAGTCTCCCTCCAACATTGCCAACCCCAACAATGCCAACGGTTTTATCTGTTAATTGAAATCCTTCTTGCTCAGCAAACACCATCAACGCAGAGAAGACATATTCAACAACAGCGATCGCATTACAACCTGGCGCAGATGAAAACGCTATTTTTTGTTGCTCTAGCCATGCTGTATCAACATGATCAAAACCTGCCGTTGCGGTGCCGACAAATTTTACCGGTTTGCCCGCTAATAGTGATGCATTGACTTTAGTAATCGATCTCACCATCAATGCATCAGTATCATCGAGCTCTTCAATAGGTAAAGGGCGACCCGGTACAGCTTTTACTTCGCCTAATTGGCAAAAAAGCTGCTGCGCATAAGGCATGTTTTCATCAACCAGAATTTTCACGGTGTTATCTCACTGATTTGTTTTTTATGTGTGTAAACAAAGGATCAAAAATAAAATTAAGCGGTCTATTTTGCCACTTATTCCAAGTAAAGCCTATTATTGACGATAAAAACTGACGCTATTTTAAGTAAATATATGAAAAGAAACCTTAACCATTGGGTAAGCGACGAAATCTTTCTGGTGTTGTTCCAGCAAATTGCTGAAACATGGCAATAAATGAGGATGATGAGCTATATCCAACATCAAAGGCCACATCATTAACACTTTTTCCTTGTTCTAACAAAGAGATAGCATGTAAAAAACGTAATCGCTTACGCCATTCACTAAAAGACATGCCTAACTCTTGCTGACAACGACGTGATAAGGTTCTTTCTGAGGTATAACGTTTTTTTGCCCATAATTCTAATGAGGTATTATCAGCAGGATTTTGCTCTAATGCTGCCAAAACGGGTGCTAACAGCTTATCTCTTGAGGAAGGTAAATAGGTATGGTGAATAGGAGATACTTTTAGTTGGTCTATTAACACTTGAGATAAACGTAGATCTTCTTTTGTTTGCGGTTTACAAACACCACGACGGAAGAAATCGGCAAAAATCGTCGAAAAAATAGGACTTAGTTGAATAAGACAGGGTTTATCCAATAAACCTTCACACCAACTGGGTGCAATATCTAGCACCTTAAAAGATAAGGTTTTTTTATTGTAGCTTGCGTGCCCTACTTTTTCAGGGATCCATACACTAAATTCAGGTGGCGCTAAAAAACGCTGCCCGCCAGCTTCTAAATCCATTACTCCAGAGATCACATAAAGCAATTGACCAAACTCATGTTGATGATAACGAAATTCAGTTTCTGCAAGCAATTGCTCATCACGAAAACGGACCGTATCTGGATCAGAGAGTAACCACTGCATCTCTTTTTGTTGTTCAATTGTCATCTTAATGTTGCTCTTTTATCGTTTTGTCTTTATTGGTCTATCGGTTGTCTGCTTTTCATTATATATATCTAATCAGACAGGCTTACAATAGCCATCTGGTTTAAAAATAGATGTGAGAATAATGAAAAGTATAATCTTCCCGCTGTTAGCGGTACTTATTTGGTCAATTAATGCGGTTGTCAATAAAGCGGCAACATCTGTGATAGATCCAGCCGCTATCTCATTTTATCGCTGGTTCTTAGCATTTTTACTGATGACGCCGTTTCTATTAGTCCCTGTTTGGCATCATCGTAAAACCGTAAAACAATATTGGTGGAAATTATTTATTCTCGGCGCATTAGGTATGGGGTTATATCAAAGTTTAGCTTACTATGCGGCTTATTATGTGACAGCAACCTTTATGGGAATATTGAATTCACTTATTCCATTATTAACCGTTATTATTAGTATTTTTGTACTGCGTGTCGTGCCTACTGTAGGGATTGCACTCGGAACTATTTTATCTATTAGTGGACTTGTCTGGTTAGTCAGCCACGGTGATCCTTCACAACTCCTTTCTCAAGGATTAGGACGTGGTGAATTAATGATGTTTATCGCATCAACTGCCTATGCATTTTACGGAGTACTTACCAAACGTTGGTCAATTCCTTTACCTAATTGGCAGTCTCTATATGTACAAATAGGTTTTGGTGTTTTATTACTAATACCTAATTTTCTTACCGCAGAAAGTATTGCATTAACAAAAGATAATGTTGGATTAGTTATTTTTGCAGGGGTTGGCGCCTCTATTTTAGCGCCTTATCTGTGGATCTTAGGTGTAATGAAATTAGGTGCAAATACAACCTCTATCTTTATGAATTTAATTCCTCTATTTACCGCAATGATCGCTGTAGCAGTGTTAGGTGAAGAGATGCACAGTTATCATTTTATTGGCGGAGGCGTTATTTTATTGGGAATATTCTTAGTACAAAAACTAAGAGCACCACTGAATTTCCGTCGTCAATCTGTCACAAAAAAAGCAGATTGTCAGCAGGAGATGTGAGTCAATGTCAGCTAGACTATAAATAAAAAAATACCGGCTAAGCAATTAGCCGGTCACTTTGCTCCCCTAGTTTTTATAAATAAAAACCAAGGCAAGAAAATCAAAGTATAAAATATAAAGTAATACAAGTATCCGTTGCAAACATTACCAACTTTTATATTAAATATCTCCTGCTTATTTAATATAAAATAATCCAGATCAATTTTTCCCCTCACCTTTTTAATGCTATCGATATTTTCATTAAGTTAACTATTTATAAAATAAAGGATTTAATCTATAAAATTAGTTTTTAATTAAATGATTGATTTAAAATCATAGTGAAAACAACTAATTTTAAACAATTAGATAGTTATTTTATCTATTGGTTCTGTATGATAAAAAAATGACAATCAATAAGATTGTGCTTTAATAATATTTACAGCATTTTTTTAACATAGTTTTCTAGAAAACCAAAAGGATCTTTATTTATTTTGCAGAACAAATTTATTTATACAAAAAATAAAAAAGCAGTCACTTATTATAAGCAACTGCCTTTATCATTTATACAAGGAAAACTAAGTATAACTAACTATTTCTTATACTTACTCATCACAAGTGAAGCATTAGTGCCACCGAAACCAAAGCTATTTGACATCACTGTATCTAGTTTTTGCTCTGTTGGTTTGGTAATGATATTCATACCATCCGCTTTATCATCAAGCTCTTCAATATTAATACTTGGTGCGATAAAACCATGCTCTAACATCAGTAGACTGTAAATGGCTTCATGAACACCTGCAGCCCCTAATGAGTGACCTGTCATTGCCTTAGTTGCAGAAATAGCCGGTGTTTTAGTTCCAAAAACTTCAGCAATCGCTTCAAGCTCTTTTAAATCACCCACAGGCGTCGATGTACCATGAGTATTGATATAATCAACATGATCAATACCTTGCATTGCCATTTGCATACAACGTACGGCACCTTCTCCCGATGGAGCAACCATGTCAGCACCATCAGATGTTGCACCATAGCCGACAATTTCAGCGTAGATATGCGCACCACGTGCTAATGCGTGCTCTAATTCTTCAACAACCACAATACCGCCACCACCAGCGATAACGAAACCATCACGGTTTTTATCATAGGTACGAGAAGCTTTGGCTGGTGTATCATTATATTTTGTTGAAAGTGCCCCCATAGCATCAAACTCACAGGTCATCTCCCAACTTAGCTCTTCACCACCACCGGCGAAAACCACATCTTGTTTACCTAATTGAATTAATTCAACCGCATGACCAATACAGTGTGCTGATGTTGAGCAAGCTGAACTAATTGAATAGTTAACACCTTTAATTTTAAACGGTGTAGCTAAACAAGCTGATACACCAGACGCCATTGCACGAGTTACCATATAAGGACCTACACCGCGTAGACCTTTAGCTCTCATGCCGTCCGAACCTTGTACTTGGTTACGAGGAGAACCACCACCGGAGCCGACAACTAAACCAGAACGAATGTTAGAAACTTGATCTTCTGTTAGACCTGAATCTTCAATCGCTTGTTGCATAGATAAATAGGCATAAACCGATGCATCACTCATAAAACGGCGGATTTTACGGTCAATAAGACCTTCAGTATCAAGCTTAACATTACCCCAAATGTGGCTACGTAGCCCCATCTCTTTAAATTCTTCTGAGAAAGTTATCCCGGAACGGCCTTCTTTTAAAGAGTCCAGCACTTCTTGCTGGTTATTACCAATGCTCGAAACAATACCCAGACCCGTGATCACTGCGCGCTTCATTTATACCTCTTTACAATAATAGTTGTAGCTGCGGGATTTCTGAATAGCACTTTAGCGTACACTTGTACGCTGAACAAGTCCGATCAGGATCTTTTTTACAAAAATGCAGATAATATGAAAAATCTCTGCGTACTCAAAAGGTGGAAGATGCTTAAGAACAGCGTTAAGATAGCCCATTATTTTTGGTAAAATACAGGTAGTTCCGTGAATAACACTGCTATAAATACCGCCTCTTTAAGTTGGAATGAACTTGGTACTCCGATTTCAAAACAGTTTGATGACATCTATTTTTCCAACCAAGATGGTCTTGAAGAAACTCGACATGTATTCCTACATGGAAATCATTTTCCATCTCGTTTTGGTACACATGTACGCTCTGAGTGTGTTATAGCAGAAACCGGATTTGGCACAGGATTAAACTTTTTAACACTGTGGCAAGCCTTCGAGCAATTTCGTCATCACTCACCTGATGCGTCATTAAAGCGTTTACATTATGTCAGTTTTGAAAAATTTCCTCTGACTAAAGCTGATTTGCAAACAGCCCATAGCCATTGGCCAGAACTAGCACAATATTCAACAGCGCTTTGTGCACAGTGGCCTTTACCTATTGCCGGTTGTCATCGGCTTATTCTTGCTAATGGCACGATAACGCTTGATTTATGGTTCGGTGATATCAATACATTACTGCCACAAACTCGCCAAGCTTTACATAATAAAGTTGATGCGTGGTTTCTTGACGGCTTTGCACCAAGTAAAAACCCACAAATGTGGAGTGAAACATTATTTCAAGCAATGGCAGACTCGATGCGTGAAAATGGCACTTTTGCCACCTTTACCGCAGCTGGGATAGTAAAACGAGGATTGCAACATGTTGGTTTTGAAATAAAGAAAATAAAAGGCTTTGGTCAAAAAAGAGAAATGTTAACAGGGGTATTTCCCCATCCTCCTGCCAATGCATTTGTTCCCTACTATGCCAGACCTTGTGCTACACAAACAAAAGATATCGCCATTATCGGTGGGGGGATCGCCAGTGCATTAACTGCGCTCGCCTGCTTAAAAAGAGGCGCCAAAGTCACGCTCTATTGTGAAGATACACATCCTGCGGCAAATGCCTCAGGCAATCGGCAAGGTGTGTTATATCCATTACTTAATGGTAAATCTGATGAGTTAGAACACTTTTTCACTAACGCTTTTTTATATGCCCGCCGTTATTATGATGAGTTAAACCATAAAGGCGTAAACTTTTCACATCAATGGTCTGGTGTTGCCCAAGTTATCTATAATGAAAAAGTACGCAAAAAAATAGCGCGAATAATCGAGCATTCCACACCTTTTTCTCAACTCGCTCATTATGTTCATCAAGATGAAATGAATTCACTTTGTGGATTAGCTATCAACCAAGATGGTCTTTTTTATCCTCAAGCAGGTTGGCTTTCTCCCACAGAGTTAACCACCAATGCATTAAAATACGCTCAACAACAAGGTCTCAAGCTACTCTTTGAACATCAAGTCACTCAATTAACCTCACAACAACAGCATTGGCAGTTAGAGGTGACTCACCAAGCAACAACGTATAAAACACAACATGATTGTGTTATTTTAGCTAATGGGCACCGTATTACTGATTTTATACAAAGTGAAAAACTGCCTATCAGTGCAGTAAGGGGTCAAGTTAGCCATATTTCAACGACACCTGATATCGCACAATTAAAAGCGGTGCTCTGCTATGATGGCTATTTTACGCCGGTTGATCCTCAAGATAATCTGCATTGTGTTGGGGCAAGCTTTCGTCGTGATCGACTAGATTTAAATGTTTCAATTGAAGAGCAACAAAATAATCAATGGCATCTCACACACTGTTTAGCACAATCACCTTGGGCACAGCAGGTAGATTTTAGTGATAACGATGCGCGTGTCGGGATCCGCTGTACAATAAGAGATCACCTTCCTTTATTAGGTGAAGTACCCGATTTTGAAAAATTAGTTGTCGCCTATACGCATTTAGATCGATTTAAGCGTAGAAAGCAAACACCTATTTTGGCGCCGAGTTATCATCAGCTTTATATTATTAGTGCATTAGGTTCACGTGGTTTATGCTCTGCACCTTTATCTGCGGAGATCTTAGCAAGCCAAATCTTTGATGAGCCATTTCCTGTAGAAGATAGTGTGTTAAATGCCTTACATCCTAATCGTTTCTGGGTAAGACCATTACTGCGCGGAAAAGCCATTGAATTAAAATCATAGGCTCAGTCACTGAAATTACGGTTGATATTTAAGTAACTATTGTTAATGGGTTACTTAAATATCTTTATAGCATTTAAATTATAGTATTTAAATTTCACACTTCATCGCACAACGCATTTCTCTCGCAAATCCCCCATGCACTACTTCATTATCTAAAATTTGTTGTAAAGAATAGGGTATTTGATGCTCAAGTAAGATATAGAAACCTAAACGCTGATAATAGGGGGCATTCCAAGGGACATCGCGGAAAGTCGTTAACGTTACCGCATTAAATTGCTGTAATTTAGCTTCATTTTTTACTGTCTGGATCAGCAATTTACCAATCCCTTTATTTTGCCAATCTTGACTTACCGATAACTCATGAATAAATACACTTTCAGGTAATTGTTGCGTCATGATAAAACCAACGGGATGATTGTCATGATTAACAGCAACCCAGTGAGCATGTTGATGGATAAATTGAATATGCGCCTCAACACTTTGTACGCCACTTTCGCTGATCCAACTTAATTCTTTTATGCTACTAAATAACTTTCCTGCCGATTGTTCAATCTTCGGTAGTTGGTTGGCATCAGCCAATTGAGTTGGCCGAATAGTGATCTCATGAGTGGCAATTTTATTTGATGCGTTGGTCATAAATAATCTCTTTTATAACTTGCTATTTGCTTATTAAGAGTATCAATTACCTATAAAAAAACCATCCATAAGGATGGCTTTTTATCCGTTCTACCAAAAATTTAATCTCTAGGTAAGATCCCATAAGATTGATATTGGCTCGCTTGATGAATAAAAGAATTATAGTATTTATTATCTTCAACAGAGTTTTTTACTGCTCTTTCACTATCGGCTTTTGATAGCTTATTTATTGCTTCATGTAATGGTGTTTTAAGCTGTTTATGGATATTAGGATCATTACTTTCTTTAATTTGATCAAGCAATGCAACCCAATTTTCTGCCTCTGCTTGAATATCAGGATCAGTAAATTGTGGTTGAGGTAAACTGTAGTCTAACGCTAGATTAACAGTATCGTTATACTCATCTTGAGGGGAAAGTGGTTTTAGATCTTGACCATAATCAGTCATAATATATTGGATTAATTCAGGTTTATCAAAACATTTGGTTTTGATGTTCCCCATTTCGTTTTTATTATGGCTTTTAATTTCACTGGGGAAAGGTTCACCTAACGTATAAGTACATTTAAATACATTGCCATCAATCAAGGTAGCATTCGTGCTTTGTAATGGCATTTCTAACTGATAGCCATTAATAACCACTTTATATTCTGTTGGTTTAAAGCGATCTCCCTTACCTTGTACAGCATAGACTTCAGATAAACGGTAATACATAAAATTATCAGGATTTAAAATTCCACCATTGTTGTTTTCATACACCATAAAAGTGGATTTATTACCTGCACTATCTTGTAAACTATGTTCGCCCGGTGAGAGTGTTAAATAACCACTTTTACCCGGCTCAACCTGATATGTTTTATCATCAACAACAAAGCTCATGCTTTTTTCACTGGGATTACTGTAATAAAACTTATCTTTTTTATTATCTAAATCAAGTTGATCACAGGCAGATAAAACCAATACCGTGCTAGCAATAAGGCTTATTTTAAAGAAATTTTTCATCGTATTGTTATCCTTATCATAAATATTTTATGCAAATCATTTGCATCCCGAGAAACATTCCTAAAAAACATTTAAAAGTAATTTGGCAGAAATGGCAAGGAGTAACAAAAGATAGCACTATTATGCTTTAATCAATGAAAGAGACATCGACTTTGAAAAATCAAATAAAAACAATTGATAAATAGTAAGGAGAATTTTTGTATAAAATCCTTTCTTTTTCAAGCTCAACTGTCTTAAACAAGGTTTTCGATGTGGTTAATCGTTAGCAATCAAAGAAAAACAACCGATAGTATCGGTTGTTCTCAATATAGGTTATTTATACTAATTAATCGAGTTAACTAAATCATGCCACGTCGATAAAACCAATATTTGATCAGGAGGAGAAAGCTCTCCTGCTTTGATAGCTTTTTGAATGCTCTCTTCTACACGGGATTTTAATGCTGATAATTGCGTATTGTTTTCTTGCTCAAGCTCCGCAATCGCTAAAGTGATGTGGCCTTGTAAATATCCACCAGCAAATAATTCATCATCCGTAGCATGTTCAACACGGCTATCAATTTTATCTAATAAGTACGTTTCATACTCAGAAAGCATTATTTATCCTCAATATATAATGTTGCTATCAGATTTAAGTCACTCGATGTTTCAATAGCAACCTTATTACCTCAGGCTTTATTGGTTTACTAAAACCTGCGCAGTGGATAGACGAGGATAGTATCTCGTCATCCTTAATTAACGAGGGGATTTTCCTGATAAGGAAATTGCTCCGGCGTTAACTCAGGTGTATTGTAAAACAAATGTAACGCATTAATAAATAGCTGTGCACGTGGCGGGATATTTTTATCGCGCAAATAAGCTAATACTTGCTCTCTCACCTTGTTTCTAAACTGGTAACGGTCTGGCTCAAAATCCCCGTCTAAATTATCGCAACTCACGTTAAATGGATAATTGGCTGCTTGGCAGAATAACCAGTCAAGAGCTTGAGGCTTGATTTCAACTCGTTCAAACTGCTCTTGAGTCACTTGATCTCGCCCATCAGGACAATACCAATAACCATAATCAACCTGCTGACGACGCGCATCCCCAGCAATACACCAATGCGATATTTCATGTAATGCACTCGCGTAAAATCCATGTGCGAAAATGATTTGGTGATAAGGTATCTCTTCACTCTTAGGCAAATAAATTGGCTCGTTATCACCTTTAACTAAACGTGTTTGGTAACTATCGCTAAAACATTGATTAAAAATATCAATTAACTGCTGATAATGATGTGCTGACATTTAAAAATTATCTTTCCTAATTAAAAAGTGCAGAAAACCAAAGTGCAATAGTATCACCATGATTGTCATGAATGAGTTTGATGCTCATCAAAAAGGAGATAATGACCAGCATTGGTCTAATTAATTTTTGTCCTTTGGTTAACACCAACCCTGCACCTAAGCGAGCACCAATAAACTGCCCGCATAACATAACTAAACCTATGGTCCAAATTACCTGTCCACCAAGAATAAAAAATAGCAAAGAGCCAAAATTAGAGGTGAAATTGAGTAATTTAGCATGTGCCGTCGCCTTTGAGAGATTATAACCAAGTAACATGACATAACCTAAAGCGAAAAAAGATCCTGTTCCAGGACCAAAAACACCATCATAAAAGCCAATACCACCGCCAATAATAACCCCGAAAGTATAATAGCCAAGACGTTGCTTACTATCCTTAGCCCCGATAGATGGTGTTAATAAAAAATAGAGACCGATTGCGATAGTAAGAACAGGCAGCGCTTGTTTTAGTAATTCAGGATTAATAAATTGTACTAACATCGCACCAGAAACAGCACCAATAAAAGTCATAAAAATGGCAAAGCGCTGTGCTTTTAAATCAATGACGCGACGACGAATAAAATAGAGTGTGGCTGAAAAAGAACCGCCCACTGATTGAAGCTTATTTGTTGCCAACGCTTGTACGGGTGATATCCCCGCAGAGAGCAAGGCAGGAATAGTGATCAACCCACCACCGCCAGCAATAGAGTCAATAAAGCCTGCTAATACAGCAACAAAAAAGAGTAGAAGGTAGATGCCATCTGAAAATAGCCAATCCATTTATCTATCCGAATTATCAGAAATGAGGGGGCGTGTGTTACTGATTTATTTGACTATTTTAAATAAAAACAGTAACACTATCTGAGCATAGAATAATAAGGCGCTCACACCTTTAAAAACTCATAGCAAACTTACTACAGATTATTCGCTGTATTATTGATGTAAGCTAAGATCACCATTGCATTAATGGAGGAATAACATCACCACATTGACCCCGTTGACGTAACGCATGATCAAGTAACACAATAGCCATCATAGCTTCTGCAATAGGAACAGCTCGGATACCGACACACGGATCATGTCGCCCTTTGGTGATCATATCGACTTCTTCACCTTGTCGATTAAGTGTCTTACCAGCAATAGTAATACTTGAAGTTGGCTTTAAAGCAATGTGTGCAATAATAGGTTGACCACTACTAATGCCACCTAATACGCCCCCCGCGTGATTACTGCTAAAACCTTCTTTGGTAATTTCATCGCGGTTTTCAGTCCCTTTTAAGGTCACCACATCAAAACCATCTCCGATTTCAACGCCTTTTACTGCGTTGATGCTCATTAACGCATGAGCCAAATCGGCATCAAGTCTATCAAAAACGGGTTCGCCTAATCCTGCAGGTACACCTTCTGCAACCACGGTAACTTTGGCACCTATAGAATTACCCTCTTTTTTTAGCGCTCGCATATATTCATCAAGGGCATCTAGGCGAGAAGGATCTGGGCAAAAGAATGGGTTGGTTTCTACAATTGACCAATCAACTAACTCACAACTAATCGGCCCTAATTGAGATAAGTAACCTTTTACTTCAATACCAAATTTTTGTTTAAGGTATTTTTTGGCAATAGCACCCGCTGCGACACGCATGGCGGTTTCTCGAGCAGAAGAGCGTCCCCCGCCACGATAATCACGTAAACCATATTTCTGTTCATAGGTGTAGTCTGCATGCCCTGGGCGGAATACATCTTTAATTTCGCTATAATCTTGAGAGCGCTGATCCGTATTTTCTATTAATAATCCAATACTGGTTCCCGTTGTTACACCATTAAAAACACCCGATAAAATACGCACTTGATCAGGCTCTCTACGTTGTGTGGTATAACGTGAAGTTCCCGGTTTACGTCTATCTAAATCAACTTGTAGATCCGCTTGCGTTAAAGGTAATCCGGGAGGAACACCATCCACAATGCAACCTAACGCTGTGCCATGAGACTCACCAAAAGTGGTTACTCTAAATAATTGCCCGATACTGTTTCCCGCCATCCCTCAATTCCTATCTTATGACTGACTGTGTGATGTTATTAATATGTTATTTGCAACCATAACAATCTACCGTTTCATCACATTGACATCAACGTTTATCGCTAGCAAAGCTATCTGAAAATTCGACAAGTTGCTCACGCGTTAACATAAAGACACCAATGCCTCCCTTTTCAAACTCAAGCCAAGTAAAAGGAACTTCAGGAAATTGTTCGATAAGATGCACCATGCTATTACCTACTTCGCAGACAAGAATGCCTTTTTCGCTTAAATAATCAGGTGCTTTTAGTAAAATTTGTCTGGTGATATCTAAGCCATCCACACCAGAAGCCAATGCAAGTTCGGGTTCAATATGGTATTCATCAGGCAAGTCACCCATATCTTCAGCATCAACGTAAGGTGGATTCGTCACGATAATATCGTATGGTGTAGGAACAATTGCCTCAAAGAGATCAGATTGCATTGGATAAACACGATGAATTAAACCATGATTTTCAATATTAAACTCGGCAACTTCTAACGCATCAGCTGAAATATCGACGGCATCGACTTCTGCTTCTTGAAATTCATGGGCGCAAGCAATAGCAATACATCCACTGCCAGTACATAAATCAAGGATACGGGTTGGCTCTTGCCCAATCAGTCCAGCAAAATGGTTATTAATCAATTCACCAATGGGAGAACGAGGGATCAAGACACGTTCATCAACATAAAATTCATGTCCACAAAACCACGCTCGATGCGTTAAATAAGGCACAGGAATTTTTTGTTCAATACGAACCTCAATAAGTTGAATGATTTCCATTTTTTCAGAGGTTGTAAGTTTGGTTGATAAAAGAGCATCAGGAATATCTAAAGGAAGAGCCAGTGTAGGTAGAACAAGCTGTAACGCTTCATCCCATGCGTTATCCGTACCATGACCATAATAAATATCTGATGAATTAAACTGACTCATAGCCCAACGTAACATATCTAAGATCGTGCTTAAATCAGCTACGGCTTCTTCTTTTGCTGTGATATCCAAAACTGTTGTCCTCTGACGGATCTGACGAAATAGAAAGTCTGTAGTTTGCCATGAAGATCGTGATAAATCAGCGTTAGATAATAAAAAAAGACAATATTATTAAATTCATCTCGTTTTATCTTTATGACGAAACAAATTCAATATTAGCCAGATAAACCAAATCAATCACACAAAAACCATACAATCAACTAACAAAAAACAAAAAACCAGAACAAATAATTATATTTATCACTTTAACTAGTAATTATAAGAAATCGATCCATACTTATTTACATGTGATTTATTATTGAACTGAACAGTCAGTAATATCAATAACATCTTGTTCTGCAATTAGTTGTTCTGTTTACGATGTTGTTCTCTCAATAATACTTTTTCGATTTATTAGGAGATGAAAATGAGCAGTAAAAAACTAACCCCTACTGAAGTTAATGATGCACATAAACTCCAAACCCGTCCTCTATCTACCCCTACAGATTTAGCACCTAAAGCAACAAAAGAAGTTAGTGCAGCGATGAATGCTATTCTTGCGGATGTGTTTGCTTTATATTTAAAAACAAAGAACTTCCACTGGCATGTGAGCGGTCCTCATTTTCGTGACTATCATCTAATGTTAGATGAACAAGGTGATCAGCTCTTTGCCATGACAGATCCTATTGCCGAGCGTGTACGTAAAATTGGTGGCATGACATTACGCTCTATAGGCCAGATTTCAAAAATGCAACGTATTAAAGATAATGATGCAGAATTCGTTGAGCCTTTAGATATGTTAGCCGAGCTATGTCAAGATAATCAATTACTTGCAGCAGAACTGCGAAAAGCACATGTTGTCTGTGATGAAAATAACGATATCTCTACCGCAAGCTTAATTGAAAATTGGATCGATGAAACAGAGCGTCGTACTTGGTTCTTATTTGAAGCTTGTCGACGTGCAGAAACATCAGGGCACTAATTAATCTATTTGCTAGCTATGTGACTATTTTGGCAGGGATCCCCCCTGCCTTTTTTGTTTCATCTATTTAACAATAGTTTTTTATCTCCCCTTATATTTAAGGTACTATTATTTATAGATATAGATGATAGCAATGATGAAGAACGCTAAAAATGAACAAAAAATTCATATTACCTCCTTCAGAAATAGAATTATTTCAGGAGATGATAAAAGGCACCAAAAAGCTCCCACAAGATAAAATACGCCACCAAACACCGCGAAAAAAAGTGACTCATTATCCAACAGAGCGATTACAGCAAGAGCAAATAGATGCTTCTTACTATTTCTCCGATGAGTTTCAACCTAACTTGGCAACAGAAGGCCCGATGCGTTATTTAAGAGAAGGGGCAAATGCGTACGAGCTAAAAAAATTGCGTCGTGGTGATTATGTACCAGAGTTTTTTTTAGATTTACATGGATTAACACAATTAATCGCCAAACAAGAAATTGGTGCCTTAATCGCGGCCTGTAGAAGAGAGCATGTGTATTGTGCCTGTATTATGCATGGGCATGGTAAACATATTTTAAAACAGCAAACCCCTCTTTGGTTAGCTCAACACCCTGATATTATTGCTTTTCATCAAGCACCAAAAGAGTGGGGAGGTGATGCTGCACTATTGCTGTTAGTCGAAAATGATGATATTGCGCGTCGTTAACATCACCGAATAAATCAGAACAATATAAATAACATATAGACTTTATTCGGTAGTTTGTTTTAAGTTTGCTGGGGAGACTTGCCACAGCAATTTCCCCGAGCCTGTTGATAAATCAAAATTAACACAAGCAATCGTTGAGGTAGAAAACATCGGAGCACTCACTGTTGGACAAAGCTCTGCCACGACATACCCCACTAAAGGTAGATGTGATATAACTAGAATATTGTGATATCCCACTTCCCCTAATGCCCTTAAATAATGTGCAATATGATCAGGATTACCCCCAGGAATAAGCCCTTCATCGGTTTCTATCTTAGCGGGTAATACTAAGCCTTGTTGCACAACATTCAGTGTTTGTTGTGCCCGCAAATAAGGACTAACTAAAACATAATCAATACTATGCTCTTGCTGTGTCATCCAATTCGCCATGGTTAATGATTCATATTCACCACGCTCTGTTAAAGATCGTAGTGCATCACTAGGCGCATCAAAAGTAGCCTCACCGTGGCGCATAATAAAAATTTGCATAATCAATATAAACCTATTTTGTTGTTATCATTTCTAAGGGGATCAATACATAAAGCAAGTAAGAATAACAAATATCTAGTTTTGACCAAAACCCCCTAACAAATAATACGCTATTTTATCCAGTAAATTTGCTCTATTTGGTATATTTTAACACCAAAAAATTATATTTAATCTCTTATTAAAACAAACTGTCTTTAGAATATACCATTGGCGTTTATTATCCCCCAAAAACACTTTTCACTCAGCTATCATTAACATTTATGAGCCGATTTTTCATTAATAATAACACCTTGTTTAATCAGCGCTTAATTTAGCGAAAAACACCGTAACCCCTCGCCCAATGAGTGAACTGCATCTCAATTATATAGGTACAAAAAAAGGCGCATAAGCGCCTTAATCATCCTTTCTACTCATTGCATTATAGAATAGATAGCTAGCTATAGAATCGTTCATTTAACTTGGCCATTGCTGCTAATCGCTCACATGGCTGGAACTTTTCACCGTATTTTTCAGTTAATTGATTAAGCTTATCGACTATTTTTGTTGTTCCCATACTATCTATATACCGGAATGGTCCACCAAAGAAGGGAGGAAAACCAATACCGAAAACAGCACCAATATCACCATCCCTAGGTTGTTGAATAATGTTTTCATCTAAACAACGAACAGCTTCATTAAGCATAAGCAATAAACAACGTTCGGTTATTTCTGAAGCCGATAACTGATTTTTAGGTTTAACCTGTAATAAGCGATAAATCATCGGGTCTGCACGCTTTTTATTTTTTCCTAAAGAGAAAGGTAAGGCATGCTGATTATAGAGATAAAAACCACGACCGTTTTTACGCCCTTTTCTGTCATCCGCAATAATCGCATCCACCGCAGGAGGAGATGCAAAACGCTCACCAAACTCATTGACTAAAATAGGCGTTATTTTAGTACCAATATCAATTCCCACTTCATCTAAAAGTTGAATGGGGCCGACTGGAAAGCCAAATTGAACTAATGCTTTGTCAATATTCTCTATCGTTTCCCCTTCAACCAAACAGGTTAAGGCTTCACTAATATAAGGGGCGAGAATTCGATTGACATAAAAACCGGGTTTATCTCCTACCACAATGGCAACTTTGCCTTGTTTTTTAGCAAAAGCAACGGTTGTGGCGATTGTCTTAGCATCCGTTTTTTCATGAGGGATCACTTCAACTAAGGGCATTTTTTCAACGGGACTAAAATAGTGCAGCCCAATTATTTTTTCTGGATATTGTGCTTTTTCAGCAATTTTATGGATAGGAAGAGAAGAAGTATTTGAAGCAAAGATGATCTTGCCTTCACCTAAGGCTTCAATATCAGCCACCATTTTTTGCTTTAAAGCCAAATCTTCAAAAACAGCTTCGACAATAAGGTCAGTTTGATGGAAACCGCTATAATCCAATGTCCCTGATAATAACCCCATTTGTCTTTGGCGTTCACGAGCAGAGAGCCGTTTTTTCTTGACCTTAGTTGATAACGCTTTCCAACTATAGTTAAGTGCCTGCGCAATACCTTTATCACTAATATCCTTAATTCTAACGGGTAAATTACCTTTTGTTGCTGTCACAAAAGCAATACCGCCCCCCATTACCCCCCCACCTAAAATACCTATATGGTGTAAGTTATCTGGCTTTGCAGATGATCCTGTTTCATTTTTCAATGCTGTTGAGGCAAAAAAGAGATGCCGTAATGCAGATGAAACCGGGGTCATGGCTAATTCACCAAACGCATTAGCTTCTTCTTTAAAACCTGTTTGAATATCTTTCTCTAAGCCTCGTTCAATAACATGAAGAATACGCTCTGCCGCTGGGTAATGACCTTTGGTTTTAGCTAAAGTGCGCTTTTTAGCTTGATCAAAGAGGATATTCCTTCCTAATGTGGTATTTGCCCAAAAACGCTCCATAATAGTCTGTTTTTTAGCAGCTTTTTTAGCTGTTAAAATCCATTGGGCTGCAACATCTAATAAAATAGCTTGTGGCACAACGTCATCGACTAAGCCAAGCTTGAAAGCCCGTTTGGCATTAATTTGTCGCCCAGTTAAGATCATATCTAAGGCGGTCGTAACCCCTATTAAACGTGGTAATCTTTGGGTTCCCCCCGAACCTGGTAGTAATCCTAATTGAACTTCCGGAAGGCCTAAACGTGTTTTACTGTTATCGGAGCAAATTCGCCCATGGCAGGCTAATGCTAGTTCTAATCCTCCACCTAAACAGGCGCCATTGATGGCTGCGACGACAGGCAAAGGATAATTTTCTAATTGAGTAAAAAGATCTTGTCCTGCTTTTGCTAATGCGGTGGCCTCTTCTTTGGTTTTGCAATCTGCAATCATTGATATATCAGCACCAGCAATAAAATTATCAGGTTTACCTGAGGTGATAATTAATCCTTTTACACCTGAATGTTGCTGAGCCTGTTTTAATACATTTTGAAACTGTTCAACAAAAGCAGCTTTCAGTGTATTGACCTTTTCATCTACAACATTAATGGTGATAATTCCTACCTTATCGGGACGTACTGAAAACTGGAATACCGGTGATTTCTCAGATGAGGTTTGTATCCTTTGTTGAGTCGCCATTATTCCACCTCCAAAATCATCGCTGCACCCAATCCGCCCGCAGCACAAGCTGTTGTTAAACCAAAGCCACCACCTCGGCGTTTCAGTTCATGTAATGTTTGAGTCACCATTCTCGCCCCTGTTGCAGCAAAGGGGTGTCCATAAGCAATAGAGCCACCAAGAACATTGAATTTATCCATATCAACTTCACCTATTGCTTTTGACAGTCCGAGTTGCTCTTGAGCAAATTTATCACTTGCAAATAAGGTTAAGTTACTCAACGTTTGAGCCGCGAAAGCTTCATGCATATCTATTAGTGTTAAATCACTCAAAGTAAGACCGGCTCTTGATAGTGCTAACGGAGTCGCATAAGAAGGCCCCAGCAACATATCTTTCCAGACATCAATGGCGGTAAAAGCATAGCTACGCAGATAACCTAAAGGTTGATAGCCTAAACTTTTGGCAACAGACTCTTTCATCATTAGCACAGCAGCAGCACCATCCGTAAGGGGCGTACTATTAGCCGCTGTCACACTACCGTGGCGCCTATCAAAGGCAGGCTTCAGTTTTGCGTAAGAATCAAGTACAGAATTTTTGCGGATATTATTATCTTGATGAAAACCTGATTTATAAGGTGGGAAAAATGCCGTCATAACTTCGTCATTTAATTTTCCCATTTCCCACGCTTTGGCCGCTAATTGATGAGAGCGATGCGCTAATTCATCTTGCGCAACTCTTGAAATATGATAAGTCTTAGCCATCTGCTCAGCAGTATCCCCCATACGCAATCCTGTGGAATACTCAGCCACTGCGGGTGCAACGGGTAGCAGATCACCAAAGCGTAGTTGACTTAAATAACTAAGCCGTTGCCCTAATGTTTTCGCTTTACTTAAACTGAGTAAGACATCGGCTAATTTTTTACTCACGCCAATCGGTAATACAGAAGATGAATCTGCGCCACCAGCAATACCCACTGAAACGTGACCTGCCAACATACTTTCAGCCACATTAGCAATAGCCTGAAAACTCGTTGCACAAGCACGGGTTACACTATAAGCATCTGTTTTTACACTTAGCCCTGCGCCAAGTACAATTTCGCGGGCAATATTCGGTGCGGCAGGCATTTGTACTACTTGACCAAACACCAGTTGATCAATAATTTCAGGAGGAATTTCATTACGGATCACTAATTCTTGTACAACCGAGCGCCCCAGCTCAACCGCAGGGATCCCCCGATAAGCGGTTGCTTGTTTAGCAAATGGGAGACGCAATCCACTGACAATCGCAACACGATCTTTTATGGTACTGCTCGCTGATGACTTCATAACGACTCCTGACAAAATGAATTCCTAACACCAAAGAGGTCTGACCTGATTAATAGAGTTAACAAAATTTTCACTTATCAGAAACATCATTTTATAAGAAGTGGGAGTTAGCGCTCATTATTTCATTCAATTAGCTGTAACTCGAAGAAAACAATAAAAGGAAGGAATAAATAATGATAAAAAATAAAAAAGGCTACTGAATTTCAATAGCCTTGAAGAAGTTTAATTTCAAAGGATTAACGTAATCCTAATTGGAAGATCAGATTTTCTGCTTCACAAGAGAAAGTAAAATCAGCGGTTAATTGAACGCCACCTTCAACATCAGCAAATTGATGTTTAATTTGGCAAGGTTCAGATGCAGTGGCATTAGCTTTAGCTGTTAGCTCATTTAACATCGCTTCAGCTTGAGCCTTATCGGCAAAAACGTGCTGATAAGATGCGGTACAATTTTTGTTGTCGATAATAGTACCAACATCAACACAACAACAAGCAGCTGTTTCTTCTGCATTACAACGATTAATTGCGTCTGCCATTTTAGTCTCCCAACAAAAGAAGTGTTAATTATCTATCATAATAGCAAAAAAATAAAATAACCTGCGTTAGCTCAAATTAACCTACAATTTTACAAAAAAAATTGATTTTACTGTTTGTTTAATAAACAAAACCATCTTTATTGGCATTTAATGTAAAATTAATGTTAACTAAATCCCAAATTTTAAATCAAATTGGAAATATATATAAAACAAACTTGCAACATTACCACTATTCATCTTTATACTTAAGCAACTGGTCTGATTTGTCATAACGACAACCGCACCTAAAATCCAGCGCTTCTAATCAGAAGTTACTTATTTAAAAAAATTATGAGGGTTTAGGTCATGAACCGTAAAAACCTGTTTACTCGCACAGCTCTCGCTGCCATTGTAGGAACACTTTCCTCTTATGCAAGCGCTGCCGGTTTTCAGTTAAATGAATATTCAACTTCAGCACTAGGTCGTGCTTTTTCAGGAGAAGGCGTTATTGCAGATGATGCGAGTGTAGGTAGTCGAAACCCTGCCGCATTGACCATGTTTGATCGTCCTGAGTTTTCCGTTGGTGCTATCCATATTAATCCCAGTGTTGATATTAAAGGTAAATCTCCACTCTCTGGCGCCAGCACTAATGCCGGCGATATCGCCCCAAGTGCTTTAGTCCCCAATATTCACTTTGTTGCGCCTATCAACGATAAATGGGCAATTGGTGCATCAGGTACTACTAACTTTGGTTTAGCTACCGACTTTAAAAAAGATTACCCAGCAGGTTTAATTGGCGGAAAAACTGATTTAAAAACCATGAACTTAAATTTAAGTGCAGGTTATCGAGTTAATAAACAATTTAGTGTCGGTTTAGGCTTAAATGCGCTCTATGCTGATGCTGAAATTACCCGCCATGTAGGTGAAGCCGGTAAGCTATTGGGTGGTGCCTTATCTCAACATCCAGATCCTGACTATCAGGGATTAGGCCGTTATTTATCAGGCTTATCGCCAAGTGATCGTTTTGCACAATTAAAAGGGGATGCTTGGGGCTTTGGCTGGAACGCCGGTTTATTATATGAGTTTGATGAAGATAACCGTATCAGCTTCACTTATCGCTCTAAAGTAAAAGTGAAATTTAAAGATGGTGATTATCAAAGTGATATCCGCTCATTACCCGCACTAGAAGGTATGGGAGTGATTGGTACTAATGGAGACACCATCAAAGGTAAATTAGACCTTAACCTACCGGAGATTTGGGAATTTGCCGCTTACCACCGTGTCGCCCCTAAATGGGCTGTCCATTATAATTTAGCTTATACCAGTTGGAGTGAGTTTAAAGAGTTAAGAGCAACACGTAAAAGTGATGGTCAACAACTCTTCAACAAAGAAGAAGGCTTCCGTGATGCATGGCGTATTGCATTAGGAACCACTTATTACCATGATGATAATTGGACATTCCGCACCGGTATTGCCTTTGATGATAGTCCTGTTCCTGCGGATAAACGCTCTATCTCGATCCCTGACCAAGATCGCTTCTGGTTAAGTGCAGGGGCAACCTACGCATTTAATAAAGATATGTCTGTGGATGTTGGTTTAGCCTATATGCACGGTAAGAAAGTGACGATTAAAGAGAAGCTATCTGAAAGCTTACCATTGCCGGCTTATGAATTTGAATCATCAGGTAAAGCATGGTTATACGGTATGAACTTTAACTATCGCTTCTAAGCTGATTTGCTACTTTAAATACAAAAAATGGTCTTAAAAAAGACCATTTTTTATTTAAACAACCAGATAAACAGATTAATCGATAGAATCTAAATCATCTTCAATCGCTTTTGCGTTTGGATTTTCACCTGTTTTCCCGCCATTAGCATCGAAATCATTTTTTTGGAAATAGGCTTCACGCATCATTAAATATGGATCAGATGAGTTTTGTAAAATTGCATCTGAATCTAATAATTGAGCTCGCGTTTCAATACCTTCAAGGGCCCATTTACCCGCAGACATCCAGAAAGTGAGGTAACTCAGTACTGGATAGGTGGCATCAGCCCAATCGCCCCCCTCTTCTCGCACTGTAAAGCTGCCATAGCCCGGTAATACCACATAAGGGCCATATCCCACACCATAATGCCCTAACGTACTACCAAACCTTACAGGAACTTCTTTTTCCATTGATTCTCTAGACATTCCTGCAACATCGATTAAACCACCAATACCAAATACGGTATTGATCCAAAAACGTCCGAAATGCTTAGCCCCTTTTTCAAAATCTCCACGTAAGATGCTATTTAGCATACTTGCTGGCTCTTCAAGGTTACCTAAGAAATTCGATAGTCCATTACGTGCTGGTGGTGGAACATAATCACGCCATACTACGGCTACAGGTCGTAATACGTAAGGATCTAAAACATAATAGTTAAAATTAAACATCTGGCGGTTAAACCCTTCCAAGGGATCAGAACGACTGTCACCATTGTTAGGTGTGCTTGCACATCCTGAAAGTAAAGCTACTAAAAGAGCAACACCGCACAGGCGATACTTCATAATGTTCTCCGCTAACTGTCCTATGATAATCAGAGCATAGGTCACTATTCATCATCTTTACATATAATACTGTCAATAGGCGATAAGTGATACTGTTATTCGTTTTTAATCTTATAAGAACATTCGGGATTTATTTTTATCCAATAGAGCTAACTATGCCCGATTGATAAAAATATTTGAGATTGTTTTTTATGCAAAACACCTATAGTTACATAGTTCAAAGAAGAAGTAATTCGCAATAATCAAGCTAAGAATTTTCTTACCTTAAAGTATCTATCTATATAAAAAATACGCTATTTTATTTGTTATTTTTATCCATTTTATATCAA
>NZ_CAWPAV010000066.1:0-6593 GCF_963885725.1 Proteus sp. G4380 | reverse complement strand
GTGTTTGTGCTGATTTTGATGTTGAACTGGTTGAAATGGATGGGGAACGGGATCACGTTCATTTACTGATTAATTACCCGCCAAAACTGGCGATATCTAATCTGGTTAACAGCCTTAAAGGGGTATCGAGTCGATTACTTCGACGTGATCGTCCTGATATTGCACAACGTGATTACTACAAGGGGGTTCTTTGGTCGCCGAGTTATTTCGCGGGGAGTTGTGGTGGCGCACCAATATCCATTATCCGCCAGTACATTGAGCAACAGGAAACATCTAGTTAGTTAAAAAACCACGCCTTATATCCCCGACCTGAAGGACGGGGTTTTACGGTGCTTTGGATAAAGAATAATTGTGTAATATTAACTAATAACGGATAAGTAATAAATGCTTATCCGTTATTGCTATTAGTTTATTATGGCTGGATCAATTACTGACTATTTTGGCGAATAAGCGCAGCTAATTGCGCTAATTCCTCATCATTTGCGCGCTCAAAATCATGAGATGAAAGATAGCCGGGGTAGTTATCAAAGAAAACCTTTTGTTTGTTTTCAATGGGCGCCCATTTTGTCATATCACCCGTACCGTGCATTGGGCTGAGTTTGCTATGAACATGATCAACGCCAAAACCTTCAAAAAACATCCCCGTGCGTGACACATCTGGGAATGTTTTATCTAGGATTTTTGCCACTTTTTTAGTGGCGATGATCAATAACGCTAAGGCTTCATCGCTTAAATCAAAAGCATAACTTGGATAGTGTTTTTTCGGAATAACAACCGTAAAACCCTTGGTATTAGGGAAGATTGAAAGAAACGCAAGATGATGTTCGTCCTCCCAAATTTTATGGCAAGGTGCTTTTCCCGCTACAATTTGACAGAAAATACAGTTATCCATAGTCGCCTCATAATATAGGGTGAAAAATACTTCAAATTATCGTTATAACTTGAAGTATTTAGCGTATCTAACCGCCATGTTTTTAGTGGTGGGGTTAGTCATATACTGAAGATTCTTAGTGATCTATTCGCTTGTCATCTAGATACAAGGGTGATTAAAGTAGATTTCTTTCTGCTAAATCAAGCGCAAAGTAAGAGAGAATTAAATCAGCACCTGCGCGTTTAATGGAGCCTAGTGTTTCCATTATCACGCGATCTTCATCAATAGCACCCGCTAATGCAGCAAATTTGATTTGCGCATACTCCCCACTAATTTGGTAGGCTGCTAACGGTAATAGTGTACGTTCACGAACATCACGAATAATATCTAAATAAGCACCAGCAGGCTTAACCATTAACATATCCGCACCTTCTTGCTCATCAATCAATGATTCGCGGATAGCTTCCCGACGATTCATCGGATTCATTTGATATGTTTTACGATCACCAATTAAGCGAGAGCCAGCAGCATCACGGAATGGGCCATATAATGCAGAAGCAAATTTAGTTGAGTAGGAAACAATACCGGTATCGGTAAATCCTGCTTGATCTAATGCAGCACGAATAGCGGCAACTTGACCATCCATTGCGGCAGAGGGAGCAATAAAATCAGCACCGGCTTGTGCGGCGGCAACCGCCTGTAGACCTAAATTATGGATAGTTTCATCATTATCGACATGTTCACCATGTAAAACGCCACAGTGTCCGTGTGAAGTATATTCACAGAAACAAGTATCTGACATAACAATCATTTCTGGTACAGCATCTTTACAAATACGAGACATGCGAGAAACTAGACCGTCGCTTTTCCAAGCATCGCTACCTGTTTCATCAAGATGGTGTGAGACACCAAAGGTCATGACCGTTTTGATACCCGCTTTAGCGATACGCTCAATTTCATAAGCAAGGCGTTTTTCAGGAATACGTACCACACCTGGCATACTTTTGATCGGCTGATAATCCTCTAAGCCTTCTTCAACGAAAATAGGTAGTGCTAGATCATTTTTGCTGAGTGTCGTTTCTTGAAACAGCGCGCGCAGGTTCTCTGACTGGCGTAGTCTTCTTAATCGCTGGATGGATTGTTCGTTGCTCACAATATCTCCTTGTTATGGCCAGTTCTAATGATTATTTACTAAAGTATTATAAACCTTAATCGCAATAGATGGATACTATCATGCACAATAAATAGCGGCAGGGAAAAGTTAGCAGGGTTAAACGTAAGAAATGAAATAGGGGGGTTAATAAAAAAAGAGCAGGATTATTTCTGCTCCTTGGACTCTGCGCTTAATCATTTAAGGCAGTCAATGGATTATTTTTTCTGCTCTTGTAAAACAGAATCCATTTGAATTTTACATGCCGCAACAATTTGCGTTAAGCCTTCTTGGAACTCTTCACGTGAACCAATTTCTGCTTTTGCATCACGTAAAGATTTAACAACTTCAACGGTGCCATTAGAAAAATCAGCTTCCGTTGCATCTAGTTTTGCAAAATCAAAGTTTTGAGATTTCAATGTTGCTAATGCGTCTTTGGCGATTTTCTCAGGCGCTTCATTAGTATCATAAGCTTTTACTGAGATATCTTTGAATGTATTGCAATAATCTTCAGCCATTTTACTTGGGTTAGCAAATGCAACAGCAGGAAGTAAAAGCAGGGATAACAGAAGTGGTTTCATTATAAGCCTCATGGTTTATTTTGGTGCGTACACTGTAAGTGTAACATATAAACCCATATAGCGTTAAATCAGAATAGGATTAACATTAGTTATTTATTACAGATAAAAAAATCCCCTCTATAACAATAGAGGGGCAGTTAAATGAATAAAGAATGGTTTATTTCGGAATTAAGTATATAGACTTTTCAGATTTACTTTTTGCTTATTTGTGCAGCACAAAAAGAAGCGACAATAAATTAAAATCATGCGCAATTGCATTTTGATGACGTCAATATCATTATTGACGATAAGCTGTTTTAATTTGGCTTAATGTGTTGCGGAAGGTTTCTGCTTGTTGTTCATCAGCAACTTCGGAAATAGCTCGCTCAATATTTAAGATAACGCGTCCAGCATCTGCTTGACCTAATGCTTTTAACATATAAGTCACAAGCGTTTTTAGGCATGCAACTTCTTGCGCTAATGTTTCAACATCTGCTTGTGTTTTAAACTTCTCATTCATGGTGAATTTCCCTTTATATCGTTTGTTTATTAACCTAAAAATAATGCCTAGTAACAGAATAACATTGTATTCATCTGGTATGAATAGCTTTTCTTATCGCCCATAAAAGAAATAAATGAATAAAACGAATAAACAAATAGTAGATAAGGAATCATTTCCGCTAGTACACTCTTATTATGATTATGTCATCGATATCACGCTATACTTTAAATTAGCCATTACCGTTTAATGCGGTTTGATATAAAAATAAACACTCAGCAATAAAAGGTGAGGAATATGAGGAATAATAGATGAACAGAGAGCAACTATTACAAGCAATATCTCACTATCCTGCACTCGCTCAGCGAAATATGGGAAATACACATAAAGGCACTTTTGGTACATTAGCCATTATCGGCAGCTCAGAAGGCATGAGTGGTGCGATTGTTTTGGCGGGAAAAAGTGCGCTTAAAGCAGGGTGTGGTAAAGTCTTTTTGGGCTTTGCACAACCACAATTGCCACTGCCTTTTATTGATAGTGCACCCGAACTGATGCTACAAACAGCCATAACATTATTAGAGCAACCACAAATATCAGCATGGGCGATTGGCTGCGGTTTAGGGCTCTCCTCTGATTCGGAACAATTGCTGACTACAGTACTAGCACAACGTAACGAGAAAATACCTTATGTTTTTGATGCCGATGCGCTGGTGTTATTGGCTCAATTAAACTTATCGCATATTAACACTAAGTTAACCGCTAATTGTGTATTAACACCCCATCCGAAAGAGGCCGCAACTTTACTTCATTGTGATGTTGCTGATATTCAAAATAACCGTCAACAAGCTGCAATAGAAATTACACGCCAATATCATTGCTGGGCCATAGTGAAAGGACAAGGAACGGTGATTGCTTCACCTCAAGGAGATATCACAGTAAATACAACAGGGAACAGTGGATTATCGACAGCAGGGAGCGGTGATGTATTAACCGGTGTCATGGCAAGTTTTTTAGCACAAGGTATGCCAATCGCAGAGGCTGTGCCGAGTGCCGTATGGATACATGGTATTGCCGCAGACCAATTAATAAAACAAGGAATAGGGCCAATAGGATTAACCGCATCAGAGCTTATTGATACCATCCGTGCGGTTCGCAACCAAATGTGGGCAACCCACCAACAGCACAGCACTGATTTATTTTAACTGAGTAGTTTATTTTTTGTAGTAACTCATTAATACTTAAAGCCGATTGATAATTGATATTAGGTTGGTTTTAGTTAATTGACTCACAGTAATCTTGAGGTTATTGCGATACTATTAAGGCAAATGGAGAGTTGAGAGGAGTTATTATGTATAAAACAATTTTAGTGCCTATCGATATTGTAGAAGAAGAGTTAACCAGTAAAGCAGTACGCCATGCTGTTTATTTAGCCAAAGAAACAGGAGCTAATTTACATCTTATCCATGTGCTTCCTATCTCTTCAGCCATTATTAATGCTTATTCACTGGGTTATCCCGAAATTAAAGACAAAGCGACAGTAAAAGCCGAAAATGATATGCAAATGTTGGTGGATTCGGTGGATCTGCCTGCTGAAAAAGTGGCTTACACTGTCACTTTTGGCTCTCCCCGTGATGAAATTTTAACGACAGCAAAAGATATTCAAGCAGATTTAATTGTTATCGGCTCTCGCAGACCCAACATTAGCACACATTTATTAGGCTCTACGGCCGCAGGCGTTGTTCGTTATGCAGATATTTCTGTGTTAGTGGTTCGTTAATTGACACATGCTAATAGGTTATGAGGTTTCATAACCTATTTTTTTCTTTTAAATTATCTATTTTACCATTATTAAATTATTTTCATTGGGTTGCGCATTAATAGAGTCAATGGGATGGAAAAATTTACACAAGAACTTTTAAGGCTCGACCATTTTATTCTACGTATTCTACGCTACTATATAATAGGTACTGTATTCTTTTTTTTAGGATTATTACCGGGCGTGCTAGGGTTCTATTTTATTGAAGGACATACTTTTATGGAGTCCTCATTAAACGCAATATCAATGTTAAGTGGTCAACCGGTAGAGCCTGCGCCTGCAACACCAACAGGGCGTTTTTTTATTGCGATTTATGGTTTGTTTCTTCAGTGTGTTTTTATTTTATCGATTGGATTAGTAGTGACACCCTTTATTCATCGACAATTACATAAATGGCATCTTGAAGAGGATTAGCAATCATACTGTTGGTTGAAAAAATCAAAATAACAAACAGACGATAATTAATAATGAGGAGTTGCTATGTATAAGACAATTCTAGTGCCCGTGGATATTTCAGAAGATGAATTAACCGAAAAGGCTTTACAACACGCTGTTTATATTGCAAAGCTTGAAGGGGCTAAGATCCATTTGTTTCATGCTATTCCTGATGTTTCACGTTTTTCAATTAGTTATAGCTACCATTATGATATGTTAAGCTCTTTTGCTAATAAAGCGATTGAACGAGTTCAAGAACAACTGCAAGAATTAGCTAATTCTGTAGATTTACCTAAAGAGCAAGTTGATTTCTCTGCCGCATTTGGCTCAGCAAGAGATAAAGTGTTAGAGCTGGCAGAAAAAATTAAAGCGGATTTAATTGTCGTTGGCTCTCGTCGTCCTAGCATTTCAACTCATTTATTAGGCTCTAATGCATCAGGAATTGTGGCTTACGCCAAACAATCTGTGTTAGTTGTGCGTTAATCCTATAAGCGATGAAATAGGCTAACATCATAGTATAATATGGTATAAAAGGAGATAGAGATAACGCTATCTCCTTATTAATCAAACTAGAATATTTAGTGTTTGATAATAAATTATTTTATCGATACTACTTGCTTAGTATTGGGATCATCAGCAATTGTAAAGGAGATGTGACTATATCTAGCGCCAAAGTAACGGGTAATAATATTCTTGGTGTGCTGGCACCAATAAGATTTTCTTTGTATTGGTAGAATTCAACATTAAAGGGATGGTTAAAAGGTAGTAAATACTCATTTTTTTGTTCTTTATTTTTTTGATGAACTGTTCCAAGTAAATTATCTATTTTTAGTGAACAGGTGTTTATATCTTTTTTACATATAAAACCGTAAGTTAGTGCTGCTTCTTTATCGGTTTGAGTTACCCAGTTATAATTTATTTTAATTTTCCCATTAAATTGCTTCTTTTGATTATCAATAATAAATTCAACTGGATTTTCTACGCTCAATTTATCATGGTGGATAAGAGGATCTCTTAAAATATTTACTGCGTTATCTCCACCTCTTATTAATAAATAATCAAAATGATCACCAATAAATACCCATCCGCTAGTACCGTTACTATCTTTTGCTAGAGAGAGTGCGGTAATTGAATCGCCTTTCCAATGAGAACGATGATAACCATTATCATTTTTAGTTGATAACATTAACCCGAATGAAAAACAGCCTGATAATAAAAAGAAAATAGGAAAAATAACTATTGATAATAAGACAGCGGACTTT
>NZ_CAWPAV010000065.1:0-17370 GCF_963885725.1 Proteus sp. G4380 | reverse complement strand
AGTTCAAAAAATACGTATCTTTAAGCTTAATTGTGAAGCTCATCACTCAGGTATGTAACCATGAAAATATACTTTGATGTAATTGTGGGCTATATCACGAAAGTTAGGCTTTTTTTTGAGTAACATGCCAGCGAAAATTCAATGCTCTACTCGATTTGTGGATAGAAATAAAAGCAATGCCCTTATTTAAATAGTAATGAGGACATTATTTTTGTGTCTTATTGGTGAATATCTCTGTGTCAAGGAAATTAAAGCCTGTAAGAAAATTAAGTAGAGTAATAATAGCAGTTATAAAAATGAACGGTTGTAAAAGCGATTTTCTTGTTTGAGATCCGTGGCGGCGGCTCTTTGAACTGAAATCAGGGTTAATCATAGACGGCGGTATTATTTTTAACCTTAGAAAGAAAATCATAAAACTATAGAAAATAGATGGGTATTTTAATCATGAAAAGCTTAAAGCCTTTAGCAGCGCTGGTAGGTTTATTGGTTCTGTCGGGATCTGCAAACGCAGTAAATGTGTACAACGATAAAGGTACACGTTTTGATGTTAACGGTCAGTTCCGTTTAAAAACGCAAGTGACAAGTAAAGATCATGAAATGCGTATGCGTGATGATGGTAGCCGTATCGGTTTCTTTGGTTCTCATGAACTGACTAACGATATCAAAGTGTTTGGTAAGTTAGAGTGGGGTTCAGATACTCAAAAAACCAACAGTGATAATGAGAAAACAAACTTTGATCTGTACAACCGCGTAGGCTATGTCGGTTTTTCTCATCGTGATTATGGACAAATCCAATTTGGTCGCACTTATATCCCAATTGACTGGGTGAAAAAATCAAGCTACGGCTATGGTAATACAGGGGTATTTTACTTTAGTGATGTATTAGGCCGTGCAGTAGGTTATTCAAGTAAAGGGGTTGGTAAAAACAACTTTATGACCCGTTTACCACAAACTATCTTTATTGAAACAAACCGTTATGAAGGCTTTAAATTAGCGGCAACTTTAACGGGTAAAGATGGTAAAGATAATGATGGTGATGGAAAAAATGGCGATCGCAGAACCGGTGATATCCGTCATGCCTATTCTGTCGTTGGTTTCTATAAATCAACTTTCGGTTTAGAGTTTGATGCGGGTTACTCAGCAGCTGTAGGTGAGCCTAATCTATACCCAGATAGTGTTGTTGGTAATAAAAAACCAGAAAATAGTATCTTAGCATTCGGTGCTGAATACTTCTTCCCTGGTCGCGAATTCTCTATCGGTATCGACTATGGTCAATCTCGCGGTAAAAATACTGGCTTAACCTTAAGAGAAGGTGCAACTGAGAAAGACTATAAATGGAACTCAGTTAAAGGCGATTGGAAAGCGAATTTATATGGTGTTGGTGTGAAATGGCACTGGGATCGTATCGAAAGTGGTATGTATGCGGGTTATTACCTGCGTGATGGCGATGCTAACACTTTCAACTACAAAAAAGAGACCTATACTGTGGGTGTAGATAAACGTTTTGCGGTATCTAAATACAACAACTTACGTTTATTCGCTGAAATGGCATATGATGATGCTCGTAGCGAAAACCCAGCTTATGAAGATAAAAAACAATATATCTTTGAAACTGGTATGCGTCTGTACTTCTAGTTTTATCAAAGCAAGTATTGTTTGACAGAAGTAATAAAAGGAGAGCAACTGTGCTCTCCTGTTAACCAATATATAAGGGGTGTGTAATGGTTAAGAATGTGTTGAAAATCTCAACATTAGCAATGTTGGTCGCATTCAATGTGAATGCTGCGACAGTCGATCTCCGTATTATGGAGACTTCGGATGTTCACAGTAACTTAATCGACTTTGACTACTTCAAAGACAAACCAACAGAACAGTTTGGTTATGTTCGTACGGCAAATTTAATTAAAGCCGCGAAAGCTGAAGCAACCAATGCGGTTTTAGTGGATAACGGTGACTTGATCCAAGGTAGTCCACTGGCTGACTATCAAGCAGCTAAAGGCTTAGAGAAAGGGGAAGCTCATCCAGCGCACCAGTTAATGAATACCATGGGGTATACCGTAGGTAACTTTGGTAATCATGAATTTAACTATGGTTTAGATTACCTGAAAAAAGCCATTGCGGGCGCTGAATTCCCATATATCAATGCCAATATCATGGATGCGAAAACAGGCAAAAACTATTTCACACCTTATATCATTGTTGATACACCAGTAAAAGATCGTGATGGCAAAGAGCACACTATCAAGATTGGTTATATCGGCTTTGTACCACCACAGATTTTAATCTGGGATAAAGCCAATCTGGATGGAAAAGTCGTTGTCAATGATATTACAGAAACAGCGAAAAAATTCGTTCCTCAAATGAAAAAAGAGGGTGCGGATCTGATTGTGGCTATCCCTCACTCTGGTTTCTCTTCTGAGCCTTATAAAGCTATGGCTGAAAACTCAGTCTATTATCTGAGTGAAGTTGATGGCATTAACGCTATTATGTTTGGTCATGCTCACGGCGTATTCCCAAGTAAAGAATTTGAAGGCATTAAAGGTGTTGATGTTGCTAAAGGCACTGTAAATGGTGTTCCAGCAGTAATGCCAGGCCAATGGGGTGATCACTTAGGTGTTGTCGATATGGTTATCAATAACGACAGCGGCAAATGGGTGATGACCCAAGCAACAGGTGAAGCGCGTCCTATCTTTGATAAAGCAAACAAAAAAGCATTAGTTGAACGTGATGCCGAGTTAGCGCAAATCATTGAAAAAGCACACCAAGGTACTCGTGATTTCGTCGGAAAACATATTGGTAAAGCGTCAGCTAATATGTATAGCTTCTTAGCTTTAGTACAAAGTGATCCAACGGTACAAATCGTTAACGATGCACAGGTTGATTATACTAAACACTTTATTCAAGGTGATCCGAACTTAGACGGCCTGCCAGTATTAGGTGCAGCAGCACCATTTAAAGCCGGCGGACGTAAAAATGCACCTGCAGACTTCGTTGAAGTAGAAAAGGGTGACTTAACATTCCGTAACGCAGCAGACTTATATCTGTATCCAAATACATTAGTGGTTGTAAAAGCAACCGGTGCAGATGTTGTTGAGTGGTTAGAATGTTCAGCGGGTATGTGGAACCAAGTTGATCCTAATTCAACTAAACCACAATACTTAATCAACTGGGATGGTTTCCGTACTTATAACTTCGACACTATCAGTGGCGTAGAGTATAAAGTTGATTTAACTCAGCCTGCTAAATATGACGTTGATTGCCAAGTTGTCAATAAAGATGCAAACCGTATCAAAAATGTCACTTACCAAGGCAAACCTATCGATCCTAAAGCAACTTTCTTAATTGCAACCAATAACTATCGTGGATACGGTGGTAAATTTGCGGGTACAGGTGAAAGCAATATCGCCTTTGCATCACCAGATGAAAACCGTGCAATTTTAGCTTCTTATATTGCTAAGCAAACGAAAGAAAATGGCGAAGTTGCAACAAAAGCTGCGAATAATTGGTCTTTCTTACCGATTAAGACAGATAAACAATTAGATGTTCGCTTTGAAACTTCACCAAGTGAAAAAGCCGCTAACTTTATTAAAGATTTTGCTCAGTATCCAATGACCTTTGTGGAAAATGACGATATCGGTTTTGCAATTTACAAAATCGACCTAACTGAGAAGAAATAATCTTATAGACCTGTCCATTCGGGCAGGTCGTTCTCATGTTTTGGCGTGAAAGAGTGCAGTTATTGCTCTTTAAGGGGATTTTATGCGCTTTATAAAGCTATTACCTGCTATTTTAGCTGTTATTTTAGCGGGTTGTGTGACACAAGCACCTGAAGTTAAACAACCATTAAAACCGCAAGCAAAATTAGTTGAAGGCGTATCTTGTATTTTACCTGATGCACCTACTGCCAATTATGACTATATTGCGACAAATGATCGTTATGGTCAAAATAGTAAAGCATCAACAGATTACTTTAAATTAGCCATTAATTACTCACCGGCTTTTTGTGATTATAAAAAAAATAATATTAAGCGTTTAAATAACGATAACGAAAAAGAGCGTGCTAAACGCGAATTCGATAAATTTGAAATCCAGTGTTTCTCAGATAATAAATTTGGCTGGATTGTTCATGGGCTATGGGCTGAAACCTGCGATGGTAAATCATGGGATGAATGCCGTGACTGGAAAGACATACGCAAGCATCCTCGTTTATGTAAAGGGGATTTACCACCATTAGAATACTCAGCGATTAAACCTTACTTATGTTCATCACCGGGTATTGACTTATTGCAAGGTGAATGGGAAAAACATGGCGTTTGTGCCTTTGATACGCCAGAAGCATTCTTTGGTCAGCAACAAGCGTTATTTGACGCATTAGTGTTACCAGAAGGCCGCCCTTCAAATAGTGAATTGATTAAGTTCTTAAAAGAAAATAATCCATCATTGAAGGATAAAGAAATTCAAATTAATCGAGATGAATTCTATATTTGTTATAGCAAAGATTTCGAAGTGATTGATTGTCCGAAACGTGAATATTGATCTAGGGATAAAACTTAAATGAACCATAAATATAAACTCGTAGCCCTTGCAGTAAGCTCCGTCTTATTAGCAGGTTGTGCTAAAAATTATGACGAAGCGAACGTCGTTGATGTCCGTGTGATTGCACTCAATGACTTCCATGGTGCATTAAAAGCACCAGGTCCAAACAAGCCTGGTGGTATTGAGCATATGGCTACGCTGGTCAAAGAGCTGAAAAAAGATAACCCAAATAATATTGTGGTAGCTGCCGGTGATATGGTTGGTGCTAGCCCACTGTTATCTTCAATGTTCCATGATGAGCCAACTATTGAAGCGCTGTCATTAGCAGGTTTAGAAGCAACTTCAGTAGGTAACCACGAATTTGATAAAGGTATGGGTGAGTTACTGCGTAAGCAAAACGGTGGTTGCCATCCAGTTACAGGTTGTCAAGGTCCTACTGAATTTAAAGGTGCTGATTTCCAATATTTAGCGGCTAACGTGACTGTTAACGAAACAGGTAAAACGTTATTCCCTGAATATGTGATTAAAGAGTTCAATGGTATTCCGGTTGCCTTTATTGGTTTAACTTTAGAAGGTACTGCGGCTATCGTGACACCAAAAGGAACTGAAGGTTTAAGCTTCCACAATGAAGCAAAAACAATCAACGCTTTAGTGCCTAAGTTACAAGCTCAAGGTGTACAGGCGATTGGTGTTCTGATCCACGAAGGTGCTGCACAGCGCCGTGATGGTGGTCCAGTAAATATCAACGCATGTAATGGTATTACAGGTAAAGTACTTGGTGTGGTTGAACAATTAGATCCAGCGGTTGACTTTGTTGTAACGGGTCATACTCACCAAGCTTATAACTGTACTATTAACGGTAGATCAGTGACTTCTGCACAATCTAATGGCGCCATGTTAACGCGTATCGACCTGAAATTAGATAAAACAACGAAAGATGTTGTTGATGTAGAAGCGCGTAATATTTGGGTTGATAACCGCAAATATGAAAAAGATCCTGCTGTCACTAAATTGTTAGAAGCTTACGAGAAAATTGCTACACCATTAGCGAACCGTATTATTGGTAAACTAGAAGGTAACTTAACCAAGCAAACTAACGATGCAGGCGAATCGGGTCTAGGTCAAGTTATTGCTGATGCCCATTTATATACGGCAAAACCAAAAGATATGGGGGGCGCACAAATCGCCTTAATGAACAGTGGCGGTATTCGTGCTGATATGACGGGGGGTGATGTTTCTTATAACGCTATTTATACCGTACAACCATTCTCTAATGTACTGTTAACACAAACATTAACGGGTGAGCAGATCAAACGCTTATTAGAGCAACAGTGGGATCGTTCACGTCCACAAGTATTAGCGGTATCGGGTAATTTCCAATATACATGGGACAGCAAAGCACCTGTTGGACAACGTGTGATTGTTGAATCAATGCGTATTGATGGTAAGCCTGTGGATATGAAAGCGAATTACCGTGTAGTTGCAAATGAATACTTAGCAACAGGCGGTAGTAACTTCTCTGTACTGAAAGAAGGTAAAGATCCGGTTTACAGCGTGCCAGATGTTGATGCAGTAGTGAAATACTTTGCTGAGCAGTCACCTATTGCTCAACCAAAAGCGAACAACATTACTCGTAAATAACATATTTTCATACGCCTTGTGAAAATAGCACCTCTTATGAGAGGTGCGTAACTAAATAAAGAGAGCAAAGTGTTGAACACAAAGGGTCCATCCCTACCTTTGTATTCATTACGCACTTTGCTCTTTTTTTATGTTTTTTTGTTCCAAATGTGGAGGAATAAACATAAGAGTCAATGTCTTTACAAGAAATAATTTGTGGTGTATTGTTTTGTTATGCGACAAAAGATTGCGTTTTGTCGTTATTATAAAGTTATAACTGCTGTGAGGCTTGGAGTATAAGTAATGGCTATTTCCGTAAGATTAGATGAAGACTTTGTGTCTGATGCTAAAATTCATGCGGAAGCGAAAAGCAGAAGTGTCCCTAAACAAATAGAACACTGGGCAAAAATAGGCCGTATAGCTGAAGATAATCCCGATCTGCCATATAGCTTTATCGAAGAATTGTTACTGGCACAGGCGGAAGTCGAAAACAAAAAGGTTTCTCGATATGTCCGAACCACAAAAAGAGATTGATGTTTACCAGTCAGCTCGTTTTGAAAAGGCAATGAAAAAATTGCCGGGATCTGATGTGAAGATCATTGAAGATGAAATTGATCAAATAATCGATAATCCATTAATTGGAGAGCAAAAAAAAGGCGACCTTGCTCATCTTAGAGTACATAAGTTTAGACTTAATGATTTAACCGTACTGCTAGGTTACTCATGGGTTGCCAATAAGCTGGAACTGTATTTATTACATATAGGCTCTCATGAAAATTTTTATGAAGCTCAGAAAAAGCAGCGAAAGCATGATATTAAACTGATCAAGTCATAAAAGAAGGGGGCTAATGCTCCCTTTATTATTTGTCGTGGGCAAAAAAAAGCCCACAGAGGCTGTGGGCAAGGAATGAAAATAAAAAGAGGGTATTTGGATCAGATGTCTATATTAAAGTCTATTATTTGAAGATTTTAAAACGAGCGTCATCTTCAATATAATTTTTCTCACTTGCTTCTTGTTCGATAGAGCCAAAGACCATTTGTGCTCTTAATTTCCAATGGCGAGGAATATCCCAAGTTGCGTGAACTTCATCATCAATAATTGGATTGTAGTGTTGCAGTGATGCCCCTACATTTTCAGCCGCAAGGGCAGTCCAGACAGAAAGCTGAGCCATACCACTGGCTTGCTCTGACCAAACAGGAAAGTTTTCAGCATACAGTGGGAACTGCTCTTGAAGCCCTTTAACGATATCAGTATCTTCAAAATAAAGGATGGAGCCTGCACCGGCAGCAAAGCTATTAATTTTGGCCTCTGTTGCGCTAAATGCATCCGCAGGGACTAATTTTTTCAGAGTATCTTTAACGATATTCCATAATTTCTGGTGTTGTTCACCAAATAAAACGACAACACGAGAAGTTTGTGAGTTAAATGCGCTAGGGCTTTCTTTAACCGCTTCTTTGATGATCGTAGCAACTCTGTCTTCGCTAATAGGCAGTTGATTACCTAAATGATAAATTGTTCTACGTTTTTTCATTAATTCTGTGAATGCGTTAGACATGCTTATCTCCTTGATAAATATAAGCGTTTAAAGCTGTTTAGCCTGAGCTAATCTATGCACATACTATAGACGCTGTGGGTGATTTATTGATATCTAAAAATTTTAACCACTTACATCAAATTATTAGAGCTAGTCTTTAACTGATTGATTTTCATTGCTCTTATTACCATATCTAAACTCTGGTGCTAGCTGACTTATTCCTAAACCCCCCGCTTTTTTCACTTTTATTTGTACCGGAATACGCTCTTTCATCGCTTCAACATGACTGATCACACCAATAATTTTGCCAGAAGCATTAAGGCTATCTAAGGCATCTAAAGCAATATCTAGTGTATCAGGATCGAGAGTGCCAAAGCCTTCATCTAAAAAGAGTGACTCAATTTGCGTCTTATTACTGACTAAATCAGATAACGCTAAGGCAAGGGATAAGCTGACTAAAAAACTTTCTCCACCAGAAAGTGTACGTGTATCGCGTAGAGCATCTGCTTGCCATGTATCGGCAATCTGTAATTCAAGGCTACCTGTCGTTTTGCGTTGTAAAAAGTAACGACCATGTAGTTTTTCTAAGCGACGATTAGCCAGATAGATAAGATGGTCGAGGGTTAACCCTTGGGCAAAGCGACTAAATTTATCACCAGATGCAGAGCCAACTAACTCATTTAAATAACTCCAATCATCATAATGCGCTTGCTGTTTGGCTATTTGCGCTAATAGTGTTTGTTGCTCTATCCGTTTTTCATCATCTTGGCGTAATTGTATTTGCAGACTAAATAGTGTTTCTTGCAATGCGTTATGTTGCTTTGCTAAGTCGTCTAAATGGATATTACATTGCTCAGCAGTACATTGGGTTGAGAGTAATGGTTGTTGTAATAAATGTTGTTGATAGGCTTTTTCTTGGGTCTCAAGGCGCGTTTTTTCTTGTAAAAGTTTATCAAGTCGCTGTTTTTGCTGCTCTTGCAGACGTGTCCTTTCCTCTACCGATAATAGAGAGGCTAAAAAGTCATTTTCATCGGCAAAAAGACTCTCTTTTAACGCGTGTTGATAGTGTTCAGTGGCTTGTTGTGCTTGTGTTATTGCTCGTTGTAGGGCTTTTTCACTCTCTTGATATTGGCCAATTAATTGATTAAGTCGGTTTTCGAGTTGGTTTTTTTCTTGAGTATATTGCTCAATCTGGGTTTGTAAAAATTGGCTATGTTTATCAAGTTCACTACGTACCTGCTCTACAGATTGTGAACCAAATAAGGCTTGTCGTTGATCCTGCCATTGTGTTTGTTGGTGCTGTTGTTGGCTTAATTTTGCTAATAGCGCCTCAAGTTCAGCCTGTTTTTCTGCTAAATAACGTTTTTTTTCATTTTGCGTCACTTGCTGTTCACGTAGGCTTTGTTGTAATAGCTGAAGCTCTTTTAACTGACTTTGATATTGCTGGTGCTCTTGTTGACGAGCCGCCAACCATGGCGTGAACTGCTCAAATTCAGGGAGTGTATAGCCTTGTTTTTCAATCGCTGACTGAATATGTTGTGCTAATTGTTGTTGCTGTTGGTGCAAGTGCTCGCTTTGTTGCTGATAGGTTTTGATTGTTTTTTGCAAATAATCTAAATCATTTTGCTGTTGCTTAACCGATTGTTGTTGTTGATTAAATTGCTCTTTTGCATTGAGAAAATGCGTATTCTTTTGATGTGTTTGGGCTTCTAATTGCTGATAACTGTCAAGTTTTTCTGTGAGAATAAGCTCTTGCTGATTTAATGATTGTTCTAATGTCAGTAAGTTATCTGCATCATCAACTAACGGTAAATGGTGTGCTTGTGCTAACGTCTGCCACTGTTGGGTCAGTACGCTATTCTCTTGGGTTAACTGAGCGATATTGTCACTCAAGGTGCTATTTTGTGAGCCATAGTTTACCCGTTGGGTTCGCTGTTCGGCTAAGGTGATGGTGAGTGAATGCACCTGCTGTTGTAATGCTTCTAAACGTAGCTTTGTCTCATCTGGTTTGATGTCATGATAGGTTTCTACATAAGGATGTTGTGTTGAGCCACATAGAGGACAAGGTTTATCTTTCAGTAAACGTGCACGCTCTTGCTCATATTCGGCGACTTTTTGTAGCAAAAGATAGTTGTCATTTAAATCTTTAAGATGTTGTGCTTTCTCTTTTAGTGCCAGATCATTTTCTGCAATCGTTTGGGTTAGAGCCGCTATTTTTTGCTGATTTTCACTCAATGTAGTTTGATAATGTTGCTGCTCTTTGCCATTACGTTGTAATTGAGTGTGTAAATTTATAATTTTTGCCAATGCATTTTTTTGCAGATTAATTTGTTGTAATCGCGGTTTTATTTCATCGGGTTTGTCTGCTTTTTGACGCGCTTCCAATTGTGTTTGATAAGATTGTAGTTGCTGTTGCTGTAAATTAAGTTGCTCTTGTTGGGTGGCTAATGTTTGGGTAGCTTGTTGTAATGCTTTTTCCAAACTTATGACTTTTCCCTGCTCTGCTGTTTCTCGTTTTTGGTTGGCAAGATATTGGTTTGATATTTCATTATATTGCTGAAAATAGTGTTGCCATAAGGGTAGATTTTCCGCAAGTTGTGCATGATAGGCGTGTTGTGTTAAGTCGTTATTTAATTGATTAACTTGTTGTTGTGTGGTGATTAATTTTTTCTCGGCTAACTGAGAATGTTGCAGATATTCAGCGCATATTTTTTCTAATTTATGCTTGTGTTGGTTATTAGTACTAATTTCTTGTTGTAACAGCACCAATTGATTATCTAAAGGCAGTACCTTCTCACGAATTAACTGTAAAGTGTGCTGTTTTTTCTCATGATGCGTTTTTAATTGTTCATGAAAGTCTGCCAATTTTTTATTGATAGGTAGGCTTTGTTGTTCAATAGCCTGTTTTTCTGTTTTTAAGCTTGTTAACTGTGTTGCTAAATAGTTTTGCTCTGTAAGACGACGATTTTTTTCATCATAAAGAGGGCGAATTTTTTCTGCTGGCTCATTTTTTTCTAAGCGTTGAATATCGGGTTGAGCAATAATTAATGCCTGTTGAGCCTCATAGAGTCCCGCTTGGGCTGATTGTTGTTGCTGCTGAATTTCTAGCGCTTTTTCTTGCCATTGCTTAGCAACTTGGTATTCCTGTTGTTCTTTTTGTAACCTTGTTATTTGTGCTTGAATATTGGCTTGTTGTGTTAATAGCTCTTGGCGTGTTGTTGCATCCAATAATGCCATCATTTGAGCTTGTTGTTTTAGCGTATTTAAAGCCTGCTCTTCTTCGCGCCAATGTTTAAAAATTGTTTGTGAAATATGGCGATAGATATCTGTACCAGTAAGCTCTTCAAGTAGCTCTGCACGAGATTTGTCATCAGCGTTGAGAAATGCAGCAAATTGCCCTTGTGATAACAACATGGATTTAGTGAAGCGATCGAAATCTAATCCGGTGATCGAGATTATTTTTTCTTTTACTTGGCTAATTTTATTGGCTAAAACTTTATCTTCACCGCCTAAACGATTAATTTTTGCTAACTCAGCCTGTGGGGCTTGTAAGTTTCCCTCTTCTTTATAATTAGCACGACGTTGTTCCCAAAATGCCCGATAGGCAACCCCTTTAACTTCAAATTCCACTTCAGCTAAACATTCTGCAGTGTGACGAGTCATTAATTCATTTTGAGATTGGGTTACTTTATCTAAGCGTGGCGTTCTGTGATATAAGGCTAAACTAATTGCATCTAAGAGCGTGGTTTTACCCGCACCTGTCGGGCCTGTAATGGCAAATAGTCCATTGCTAACAAAAGGCTCTTGATCAAAGTTAATTTTCCATTCGCCTTTGAGTGAGTTAATGTTTTTAAAGCGCAGACTTAAGATTTTCATCGTGCGTTGTTATCCTCTTGCTCTGCCATTTCAACCGCTTGCTTAAAGAGTGTGGTTAACCGTGTTTTGTCTTCCTCGGTTTCAAACTGGTGTTGAGCTAAGCGCCTTTCAAATACATCATATACAGTCAGTTCAGTTAGGGTTTCTTTCTCATTTTGCATCAGTGCTTGACGTTGTTTTCTCGCTCTTCTTAATACGATCACTTCAAAGAGTGGCGATTGAGTTAGCTCTTGAATACGGGTTTGAATATCACTGAGATAATCTTGAGTTGAAACTTCAATATCTAGCCAAATCGTGGTATCCATTTCATTATATTGTGTTGCTAACTTTTCGAGTTGTGTGGCAATTTCTTGTAACGAGCCTGAAAGAGTGCGTAATAGCTGAAACTCAGGGATGGGTAATAGTGTCATTTCCGCTAACTTATCTTGCTCAAAATCGATAAGACAAACACTTTTCTGTTGTGCACTTTCATCAAAACTTAATGGAATAGGTGAACCACTGTAGCGAATATGACCCGATTTATTGACGCGCTGTGGGCGATGAATATGACCAAGGGCGATATAGTCAAATGGAGGAAATAGGGTTGCGTTAAAGGCTTCTAATGTGCCGATATAAATTTCACGTACCGAATCGCTAACACTGGCGCCTATCGTTGTCAGATGCCCTGTGGCAATGATAGGGATGTTAACATTGAGTTGTTTTCGTAAGTCGAGCGCGGCTTGATATTGGCGTTGATAATAATCTGCGATCGCTTCTTTTAAAGCGCCCTGTTTGTCTGCTCCCGATTGCCCACTTTTGCTATTTATCATATCTCTAGGGCGTAAATAGGGGATTGCACAAAGTAATGCTCCAGGTGTGTGATTTTTTTGATAAAGAATAATAGGGGCTTGTGGGGTTTCAGTGTGAACATTAGCAATGACGGTGGTATTTAAACACGCTAACAGTGATTTAGATTCATTTAGCGTTGCCACAGAATCATGATTACCCCCTAAAATAATCAGTTGGCACTGAGTATCTCTTATTGCAACGACAAATCGATTATAAAGCTCTCGGGCATAACTGGGGGGGGAGCCAGTATCAAAGATATCCCCTGCAACAATAACTGCATCAACTTGTTGTTCACGGATTTGCGCTAATAGCCAATCGAGAAATTGTTGGTGCTCTTGGGCGCGAGTTTTTGTAAAAAAATATTGTCCTAAATGCCAATCTGAGGTGTGAATAATCCGCATTGCTATCCCTTAATGTTAACTGCCGTCAGTATAGCGCACCTTACTTTTTTAGTGAAAATCCACCTATGAGCTACGTATTTTGAGTGAAATTACACCAATTTTAGCCTTATTTACCTTAACAATGACACTGTATTCCAGTATTGTCATAGTCAGTCATAAATCTGTCATAAAAGTGCCTCATAATCATTATGACCCTCTATATAAATAACACAGGATAGAGTATGGCAAGGCGTATTCTTGTTGTTGAAGATGAAACCGCAATTCGAGAGATGATCTGTTTTGTATTAGAGCAAAATGGTTTTCAGCCTATTGAAGCTGAGGACTATGATACTGCATTGAGTTTTCTGATTGACCCTTACCCTGATCTGGTTTTATTAGATTGGATGATCCCCGGAGGCTCGGGTATCCAAGTGATTAAACAGATGAAGCGTGAAAATAATACCCGTGATATTCCTATTATTATGCTAACAGCAAAAGGGGAAGAAGAAGATAAAGTCAAAGGTCTCGAAACAGGCGCAGACGACTATGTGATTAAACCTTTTTCGCCTAAAGAGCTGGTGGCTCGGGTAAAGGCTATTTTACGACGATTGTCACCGATGTCGGCAGAAGATGTGATTGAATTTAATGGATTAAGTCTTGATCCTGTTTCACATCGAGTTACCAGTCAAGATAAACCCATTGATATGGGGCCTACCGAATTTAAACTTCTCCACTTTTTTATGACCCATCCCGAACGTGTATATAGCCGAGAGCAGTTGCTAAACTATGTTTGGGGCACCAATGTTTATGTCGAAGATCGTACTGTCGATGTACATATTCGTCGATTGCGTAAAGCTATAGAGCAAGATGGCCATGACCGAATGATACAAACGGTACGAGGAACGGGATATCGTTTCTCTGCTCGATTTTGAGTTGATAAGGGAGTAATTAACTGGTGTTAGAACGACTCTCATGGAAAGCCCTCGTGTGGGGGCTATTTCTATTTTGTTTACCTGCCTTTGTATTATCACTATTTATCGGCCACCTTCCTTGGTTGCTCGTGGTCTCATTACTGAGTGCCTTGATATGGCACGCCTATAATTTAATGAAATTATCTAAATGGTTATGGCTCGATAGATCGGTATTACCCCCAGAAGGAAAAGGGGGCTGGGAGCCTATTTTTTATGGTATACGACAAACACAGCAACGTAACCGTAAACGCCGTCGAGAATTAGGTGATTTAATTAAGCGTTTTCGTAGTGGGGCGGAAAGCCTACCTGATGCCGTTGTGATGATCACTAATGAAGGAAATATCTTTTGGTGTAATAGTCTTGCTCAGCATCTTCTAGGCTTTCGTTGGCCTGATGATAATGGACAAAATATTTTTAATTTATTGCGCTATCCCGATTTTTTACATTATTTCACCGTCGCCGATTTTAGCCGCCCTTTAACTATTGCATTAAATAATGGTGCTATTGTTGAATTTCGGGTGATGCCTTATGCGGATGATCAACGTTTAATGGTTGCTCGCGATGTGACCGAGAAGAATAAGTTAGAAAATTCGCGACGTGATTTTTTTGCTAATGTGAGCCATGAATTAAGAACACCTTTAACGGTTATTCAAGGCTATCTTGAGATGATGGAAGAGAATACCGCAGAAAACCCGGCTGAACATAAAGTGATTAAGACCATGCAAGAGCAAGCAAAGCGTATGGACTTATTAGTACAACAACTGTTACAGCTTTCACGTATTGAATCTGCGCCTCATATTGATTTGAACACGGTTGTCGATATGCCTGCGCTATTAAGCGTGCTTGAGCATGACGCGCACTCATTAAGCCAAGAACAACAAAATATCATCTTTGATATTGACCATAAATGGGCTGTTCGTGGTAATGAAGAGCAATTGCGTAGTGCTGTATCTAACCTTGTCTATAACGCCATAAATCATACCCCTGAGGGTACGACTATTCGCGTGAGTTGGAAAAAAGTACCACAAGGTATGTTGTTTAGTGTGTCAGATAATGGGCCGGGTATCAGTGCTGAACATTTAACGCGCTTAACCGAACGTTTTTATCGTGTAGATAAAGCGCGCTCCCGCCACACAGGTGGTACAGGGCTTGGATTGGCGATTGTCAAAAAGTCCTTACAACATCATCACTCAATACTGAATATTGAAAGTAAAGTCGGTGTAGGAAGCACTTTTTCTTTTATCATGCCGCAAACATTGTTAACAGAAAAAAAATAATTTCGTTTTTATCCTTATTTTATTAGTACCTTTATTACCTATTTTTAAAAGAGGTGATAAAGGTATTTTTGTCATATACCCATCAAATCAATATCAATAAAATCTAATATCGTAGCGTTAAATTTTAATATTATTAATTAATGGGAACTTTAATTGATGGCTAGATTGCCGTTTGGTGAGTAAAGAATATACAAATCATATCGGGGATAATTGGCGATATATAACAGTTATCACTGGCCTGAAAAAATACTTTAGATGATTATTCTGCTTTTTAGATCAGCTATTGCCTTTTTTCATTATAAAAGTTTTACTTGTGAGCAGTTATCGGCGCTTTTTTCTATTTAATATGTAATTGCTCTGTGTAAAATGATTATTCTTAAATATTATTCTGAATAACCCATCATGAAGCAAAATAGATACTGCTGATATTTTTGTTGTATTTACTTTATATAGTAAATGTAAATTAACCATCTAATAACGATATATTAACAAATCTTATGGCACATCGATTAACTTCCAGAGACATTCTGGCATTAGGTTTTATGACTTTTGCTCTATTTGTTGGAGCAGGGAATATTATTTTTCCCCCGATGGTGGGGTTGCAATCAGGGGAGTTTGTTTGGACTGCGGCCATTGGTTTTTTGCTAACCGGAGTTGGCTTACCTGTGCTAACAGTGGTGGCATTAGCGAAAGTGGGAGGGGGAATTGAAGCATTAAGCACCCCCATTGGTAAATCTATGGGACTTTTATTAGCAATAGTCGCTTATCTTGCTGTCGGCCCTTTATTTGCCACCCCTCGAACCGCAACGGTCTCTTTTAAAGTTGGCATTGCTCCTTTAGTGGGTGATAGTGATATTGCCTTACTTATTTATAGTGTCATTTACTTTTTAATTGTTATCGGTATTTCACTGTATCCGGGAAAATTACTTGATAGTGTTGGTCACATTCTGGCACCGATTAAAATTTTAGCCTTAGCTGTATTAGGTTTAGCTGCGCTATTTTGGCCAGCAGGAACGCCGATCCCCGCTACACAAGCATATCAAGATATGGCATTTACCCAAGGTTTTATTAATGGCTATCTTACCATGGATACGTTAGGCGCGATGGTCTTTGGTATTGTTATTGTCAATGCGGCCCGCTCAAGAGGGATTGATAATTCGTCTTTATTAACACGTTATACTATGTGGGCGGGAATTATCGCGGGGGTGTTATTAACGGCGATTTATCTTAGTTTATTTAAGCTTGGTTCTGCTAGCGGCAGCATTATTCCAGAAGCAAAAGATGGCGCAGATATTTTACATGCTTATGTGCAACATACTTTCGGTAATTTTGGTAGTTTCTTTTTAGCTCTGCTTATTTTCTTAGCTTGTATGGTGACAGCGGTAGGTTTAACTTGTGCTTGTGCGGAGTTTTTTAGCCGCTATTTGCCTATTTCTTATCGTACATTAGTATTGATTTTGGCTGTATTTTCCGCGGTAGTCTCTAATCTTGGTTTAAGTAAACTGATTGCGTTCTCTATTCCTGTTCTGGTGATGATTTATCCTCCTTGTATTGTGATTATTCTGATGAGTTTCACTTTACGTTTTTGGCATAATCCAAGCCGTATTATTGCCCCTGCAATGGCAATAAGCTTATTTTTTGGCATTTTTGATGCCATTAAAGCATCCGATCATTTAAAACATTTATTACCGGATTGGGCGGCTAAATTACCATTAAGTGAGCAAGGATTAGCGTGGTTAATTCCTGTATTAGTGACTATTGTTATATGCGCTATTTACGATAAAGTAGCTGGCTCACAACATAAAAAAGTGATCCACTCTGGGATAAACAAATAATTAATTTTAAATAAATAACAAAAAGCGGGAAAGAATTTTTATCCCGCTTAATTTTATGTATTCAATAGACCTCTTTAATAATTTATCTGCCATTCACCAAACTACGCATGATGTTCTTTCTCCTGATCAAGCTTTGCCAGAATCTGTTTGACCTGTTGCTCAAAATCAGCAGGAAGTGGGTTTTTACCAAAAGATAAAAAGAGCTTACGGGCTTGGTAATCAACAGGCGAAACAGCATCTCGGCCTTGTTGCATATAGGCATTAAGGAAAGTGATAAAACGGTGGTTTTCACTGTCGGTACTGGTTAGGAAACTGGAGTAGTGGGATACATTGGGGCGATAGAGGATCGTTTTTAATTGGCCTGTTTTTTCATTAATGCCATATAGTTTAATTGCCAACATATTGCCCGCATAACCAAATTGCGCCTCTTTATAGCGGGTTAAACGTACTTTTCCCATGCCATAGCTATACAGTATTCCTCTTTGCCTATCAGCAATAAGGTATACAGGAGG